>DWXY01000006.1 GCA_019118935.1 Candidatus Oscillibacter pullicola | reverse complement strand
GGAGATCGTGGAGTTCCTCCGGGATCCCCAAAAGTTTACCGCCCTGGGGGCCCGTATCCCCAAGGGAGTTCTGCTGGTGGGCCCTCCGGGCACCGGCAAGACCCTGCTGGCCAAGGCCGTGGCCGGGGAGGCCGGGGTCCAGTTCCTGTCCATCTCCGGCTCCGACTTTGTGGAGCTCTATGTGGGCGTGGGCGCCAGCCGGGTCCGGGACCTCTTTGAGGAGGCCAAGAAGGTGGCCCCCGCCGTGGTGTTCATCGACGAGATCGACGCCGTGGGCCGCCAGCGGGGCACGGGCCTGGGCGGCGGCCATGACGAGCGGGAGCAGACCCTGAACCAGCTGCTGGTGGAAATGGACGGCTTTACCGCCAACGAGGGCGTGGTGGTCCTGGCGGCCACCAACCGGGCGGACGTGCTGGACCCGGCGCTGCTGCGGCCCGGCCGGTTCGACCGGCAGGTGTACGTGGGCCTGCCCGACATCCGGGGCCGGAAGGAGATCCTGGAGGTCCACGCCAAGGGCAAGCCCCTGGCGGAGGATGTGGACCTGGGCCAGCTGGCCCGGGGCACCCCGGGCTTCACCGGTGCGGACCTGGAGAACCTCATCAACGAGGGGGCCCTGCTGGCCGCCCGGAAAAACCAGAAGTTCATTACCATGCAGGACCTGAAGGACGCGGAGATCAAGGTCATCGCCGGACCGGAGAAGAAGAGCCGGGTGATCCCCCGGCACGAGCGGGAGCTGACCGCCTATCACGAGGCGGGCCACGCCGTGGTGATGCACGCCCTGCCGGACCAGGACCCGGTGACCCAGATCACCATCGTGCCCCGGGGCCAGGCGGGCGGCATGACCATCTCCCTGCCGGAGGAGGACCGGTCCTATCTCTCCCGGCGGTATATGGAGGACCAGATCGTGGGCCTCTTGGGCGGCCGGGTGGCGGAGAAGCTGTGCCTGGGAGACATCTCCACCGGCGCCAGCAACGACATCCAGCGGGCCAGCCAGATTGCCCGGAAGATGGTGGCTACCTACGGCATGAGCGACAAGATCGGCACCGTGGCCTTCGAGTCCGGCCACGACGAGGTGTTCATCGGCCGCACCATGACCCAGGGCCGCAGCTATTCCGAGGCGGTGGCCGCCCAGATCGACCAGGAGGTCCAGCGCCTGGTGGCGGATGCCTATGACCGCTGCGAACGGATCCTGAACGACAACCGCGACAAGCTGGAGGCCGTGGCGTCCTATCTGCTGGAGCACGAGACCATGGAGCGGGAGGCGTTTCTGGCCGTGTTCGGCGAACAGCCGCTGTCCCTGAAAAAAGAAGAGGGCTGAGAAAAGGCCGCCGTCCGGTTTTCCGGGCGGCGGCCTTTTTGCAAAGAGTGAGGAATAAAGCCGCCGAAACCCTCCAAAACTGTTGGAGTGACGGGAAAATGCATCAACGCGGCCGCTGGAGTTTGGCGAAATCACCAATCCGTGTGTCTTTGTATCAAGGACAAATGACCACATTTTTCTCTGCGATTTTTTCAGAACGTCCACAGTAGAAAGACAAATGACCGGAATATGCGGAAAAATTTTGAACTTTTTTTGAAGAAGCCGGAAAACTTTCTGTGGATTATTCACCTTGCAAAGCCTGGAAAAAACCTGTAAAATGCCTTTCATACATGAGGGAACAGCGATCCTCAACCATTGATAGGAGGAAAAGAAGCATGAAGAGAGTTCTTGCACTGGCTCTGGCTATGGTCATGTCCCTGAGTCTGGCCGCCTGCGGCGGCAGCGGCGACACATCCACCGGCGACTCCGGCAGCAGCGGAGAGAACGTGGTCCGCATCGGCGTGTTCGAGCCTGCCACCGGCGACTCCGGCCCCGGCGGCAAGCAGGAGATGCTGGGCATGCAGTATGCCAACCGGGAGACCCCCACCGTGGACATCGGCGGCACCACCTATACCGTGGAGCTGGTCTACGCGGACAACGGCTCCACCACCGACAAGGCGCCCACCGCCGCGGCGGAGCTGGTGAGCAAGGACGTCAGCCTGGTGCTGGGTTCCTACGGTTCCAGCGTGGCTATGGCCGGCGGTCCGGTGTTTGACGAGGCGGGCCTGGCCGCCATCGGCGTCACCTGCACCAACCCCAACATCACCGCGGGCAACGACTATTACTTCCGGATCTGCTTCCTGGACAACTTCCAGGCCCAGGTGCTGGTGAATTTCGCAAAAGAGAAGTTCAGCGCTCAGAAGGCCTACTGCCTGGGCGAGCTGGGCAACGAGTACGACCAGGGCCTGATCGCCTTCTTCGAGCAGAACTTTGACGGCGAGGTCATCAAGGACTCCTTCCCCACCAACACCTCCGACTTCACCACCTACCTGAACAAGGCCGTGGCGGAGGATGTGGACGTGATCTTCTGCCCCGTCTCCATCGCCTACGCCACGCAGATCGTGGGCCTGGCCGCCTCCATGGGTCTGGATATCCCCCTGCTGGGCTCCGACACTCTGGACAGCAACGTGGTGCTGGAGGCCGCTCAGGGCAGCAACGTGCAGCTGTATGTGTCCACCTTCTACCAGGAGGGCGGCTCTCCCGAGTTCGATGACGGCATCAAGGCCTGGCTGAACGAGGACTCCACCGCCATGACCAACAATGGCGGCAACGACACCATTGCCGCCGTCACCGCCATGGGCTATGACGCCTACTATGTGGCGCTGGAGGCCCTGAAGGCCGCCGGATCCACCGACAAGGCCGCCGTGAAGGCCGCTCTGCCCGACGTGACCTACACCGGCGTGTCCGGCTCCATCGCCTTTGACGAGCAGGGCGACGCCATCCGGGACACCGCCTATATCAAGACCGCAGACACCGCCAACAACGCCTGGACGCTGGAGACGGTCCAGACTGTGGAATAAGCCTGCCATCCGGCCAGCCTGGCGGGGGACACCCCGCCAGGCGGCTTGTTCTTGCGCGAGATGGGACCGCCTCGAAAGGGACCGCGGCCCGGCCCTTTTGGAGACGGTCCTTCCCGCTCGCCAACTCTGAAAGAAAAGGGGGTATCCCTGTGCAATACGGAATTTCCATCCTGCTCTCCGGCATCTCGCTGGGCGGGCAGTACGCCCTGATCGCCATCGGATACACCATGGTTTACGGCATCCTGCGCCTGATCAACTTCGCCCACGGCGACGTGTTCATGGCGGCAGGATTGATCATGGTCTATCTCAGCGCAAGCCTGCCTATCGGCGTGGCGCTGCCGCTGATGATCCTGCTGACGGTGCTGTTGGGCTTTGCCATCGAGCGGGCAGCCTACAAGCCCCTGCGCAGCGCGCCCCGGATGAGCGTTATGATCTCCGCCATCGGCGTCAGCTATCTGCTGCAGAATCTGGCCACCTATATCACCGGCGGCCTGCCCCAGATGTACCCCAGCCTGCCCGGCCTGTCCAGCCAGATCACCATTGCCGGCACATCCACCAAGATGGTGACGGTGATCACGCCGTTCCTGGTGGTGGCGCTGGTGGTGGTGCTGACCCAGCTCATCAACCACACCAAGATCGGCATGGCCATGCGGGCCGCCTCCCGGGATTTTGAGACCGCGCAGCTGATGGGCATCAAGATCAACAACATCATCAGCTTCACCTTCGTCATCGGTTCCTTCCTGGCGGCGGTGGGGTCTGCGCTGTACTTCACCAACTATCCCTCCATCGTGCCGCTGTCCGGCTCCCTGCCGGGCCTGCGGGCCTTCGTGGCCGCGGTGTTCGGCGGCATCGGCTCCATTCCCGGGGCCGTGGTGGGGGCCTTCCTCATCGGCCTCAGCGAGACGGTGATCAAGAGCTCCAACTGGAGCGTGTTCTCCGACGCGTTCACCTTCGCGCTTCTCATCATCATCCTGGTGGTGAAGCCCACCGGATTGTTCGGTGAGAAGTCCACGGACAAAGTGTAAAGGGGGCGTCACGATGCTGCAAGAAAAAAAGAGCAAACGGGGCGCGTGGATCGCCCTGGGCTGCGTGGCGGCCCTGCTGATCCTGGTGGTGGTGCTGGAGAACACCATGCAGCCCACCAGTATGCTGTTCACCGTGCTGAAGAAGGGCGCCGTGTACGCCCTGGTGGCGGCCTCCCTGAACCTGCTGAACGGCTTTACGGGACTGTTCTCCCTGGGGCAGGCGGGCTTCATGCTGCTGGGCGCCTACACCTACGCCATTTTGACCATTCCCTCCGCCGACCGGGAGAGCGTCTACTACCTCTATGGCGGCTCGGCGGTGAATTTCTCCCTGCCGGAGCTGTTCGGCGGCGGCACCCTGGGCCTGATCCTGGGCGTGCTGGCGGCGCTGATCCTGGCGGGCTGTGTGGCGGCGGTGATCGCCTGGCTCATCGGCCTGCCGGTGCTGCGGCTGAAGAGCGACTATCTGGCCATCGCCACCCTGGGCTTTGCGGAGATCATCCGGGCCATCTTCCAGTGGGACGCCCTGGGCCCCGTCACCAACGGTGCCAACGCGCTGAAGAGCTTTCCCACCTTCTCCAGCTTCAACATCGAGAACGCCGATGGGGAGGTGGTACTGCGCCTTTCCACCTTTGTGCCCTTCCTGCTGGTGGCAGTGTGCATCGGGATCATGGTGCTGCTGATCAACTCCACCTACGGCCGGGCCTTCAAGGCCATCCGGGAGGATGAGGTGGCCGCCGAGGCCATGGGCATCAACCTGGCCAAGCACAAGCGGATGGCCTTCTGCATCAGCTCCTTCTTCGCCGGCGTGGGCGGCGGCCTGTTCGCCATGTTCGCCAACCAGGCCCAGGCCAAGACCTTCACCACCTCCATGACCTACGAGATCCTGCTGATCGTGGTGATCGGCGGCATCGGGTCCATCTCCGGCAGCTGCATCGCCTCGTTCCTGTACGTGGCGGCCAGCGAGTGGTGGCTGCGGTTCCTGGACACGGAGACGTATATCGGTGCCTTCAAGGTGCCCTTCCTGCGGACCGGCTTCCGGATGGTGGTGTTCTCCATCATCATCATGATCGTGGTGCTGTTCTTCCGCCGCGGCCTCATGGGGGACCGGGAGCTCTCTGATGTGGCCCGGAGCCTGCGGGCCCGCCTCTCCGGAAAATCGAAAAAGAAGGGGGCGGCGAAATGAGCGAGAAGATCCTTCGATTGGAGAATATCACCATGCAGTTCGGCGGCGTCATCGCCGTGAACAACATGAACCTGGAGGTGGGTGAGGGGGAGATCGTCTCCCTGATCGGCCCCAACGGCGCGGGCAAGACCACGGCCTTCAACGTGATCACCGGCGTGTACCAGCCCACCAACGGCGCGGTGTGGTACCGGGGGGAGAAGATCGTGGAAAATTACCCCCAGGGTAAGATGCGCAAGCTGTACAAGGGCGAGCATATGGGGGAGTACACCCACGCACTGGCCCCCACCCCGGACAAGATCACCCGGATGGGCATGGCCCGGACCTTCCAGAACATCCGCCTGTGGAAGGATCAGACGGTGTTCGACAACGTGTTGACGGCCATGCACTGCCGCACGACCTGCAACCTCCTCACCGCGACCTTCCATCTGAACCGGCAGGAGGAGGCGCGGCAGCGCCAGCGGGTGGAAGAGCTGCTGGCGGAGGTGAACCTCAGCGACGTGGCCGGAGAGAAGGCAAACTCCCTGCCCTACGGCAAGCAGCGGCGGCTGGAGATCGCCCGGGCCCTGGCCACGGATCCGCAGCTGCTGCTGCTGGACGAACCGGCCGCGGGCATGAACCCCCAGGAGACCGACGAGCTGACGGCCTTCATCGGGGAGATCCGCACGAAGTTCGGCCTGACGGTGTTTCTCATCGAGCACCACATGGACCTGGTCATGGACATCTCCGACCGGATCTATGTGCTGGACTTCGGCAAGCTGATTGCCGACGGCACACCGGCGGAGATCCAGAACAATCAGCGCGTCATCGACGCGTACCTGGGGGTGGCGGAAGATGCTTAAGATCCAAGATTTGAAAGTGTCCTACGGCGGCATCCAGGCCCTGCGGGGCATCGACCTGGAGGTGCCGGACGGCAAGATCGTCACCCTGATCGGCGCCAACGGCGCGGGCAAGTCCACCACCCTGCGGACCATCTCCGGCCTGGTGAAGGCGGAGTCCGGCTCCATCCAGTGGAACGGGGAGGAGCTGCTGGGCAAGCCCATCGACAAGATCATCTCCGCCGGCATCGCCATGAGCCCGGAGGGGCGGCGGGTGTTCGCGGACCTGACGGTGCTGGAGAACCTGAAGCTGGGAGCCTACCTCCGCAAGGACAAAGCGGAGATCGAGAAGGACCTGAAATGGGTCTACCAGCTGTTCCCCCGGCTGGAGGAACGGAACTGGCAGTCCGCCGGCACCCTCTCCGGCGGCGAGCAGCAGATGCTGGCCGTGGGCCGGGCCCTCATGTCCCGGCCGAAGCTGATGATGCTGGATGAACCGTCCCTGGGCCTGGCGCCGCTGGTGGTGCAGGACATCTTCTCCATCATCCGGGAGATCAACCGCCAGGGCGTGACGGTGCTGCTGATCGAGCAGAACGCCAACATGGCCCTGAAGATCGCGGACCTGGCCTATGTGCTGGAGACGGGGAACATCACCATGTCCGGCACCGGCGCGGAGCTGCTGGCCAATGAGAAGATCAAAGAGGCGTATCTCGGCAAGCACAGATAACAGCAGGAGAGAGGCGGAGGCCTCTCTCCTGTTTTTGCGTTCCCACTGCCGATGCCGCGGGACCCCGGAGGCGGCGGGGAGACGCCGCGGCCCGCAGGAGGAGCGGGCGGCCTTTGCGGAGACAGCATGGGGAATCCTCCTCGTCCAATGGGGCGGCGTCCCGCTCCCTGCCGCGGCTTTTGTGCCTCCCTGCGATTCGACATGCAGAAGCGGTCATCTCTCTGCGGAATCTGTGATACAGCGGGGGGAGAACGGAGGACATCGCTGTGCGCAGATACGGGGACATCCGGCCGGCCCGCCGGGAGCTGGTGGAGAAGGTGGAGCGGCTGCGGGGGAGCGGGCGGCACAGCGCGCTGCTGCCGGCTTTGCAGCGAGCTTGCGGCAACAGCCGGTTCCCCCGCATAGATTCCTGAATGAGCCGCGGGAGACGGCCCTGGAGCGGCGGGCGGCCAACCTGCTGCGGGACCTGAGGCCGCCGGAACAGGAGAACGGACGAATCGTCCGTTCTTTTTTTGTGCGGATTTTTCGGAACGGCGCATGAAATGCCAAAATCCAGAGACCCTAAACCAGAGCGATTTCCCTGTACCTTTCCGATGAACAAAGGAGTGAGCTTTTTGGAAACCGGAATTCACAATACCTCCGAGATCGGGCGGCTGAAAAAGGTCCTGCTCCACCGCCCCGGCGGCGAGCTGGAAAACCTGATGCCGGAGTATTTGGAGCGGCTGCTCTTTGATGACATCCCCTATCTGAAAGAGGCCCAGCGGGAGCACGACGCCTTTGCCGACTGCCTCCGGCAGCAGGGGGTGGAGGTGGTCTACCTGCGGGATCTGGTGGCGGAGTCCATCACGGATGCCGACGTGCGGGCCGACCTGATCCGCCAGTTCCTGGAGGAGTCCGGCGTCAAGGACGACCGGCTCCGGGAGAGCCTGGAGGACTTCCTCTCCGCCCTGCCGGACAAGGAGATGGTGTCCGCCATGATGGCGGGCGTCCGCAAGTCCCAGCTCCGGGCAAACAGCGCCCGGCTGGGGGACTACCTCTCCGCCGCCGGGGACGATTACCCCTTCGCCGTAGACCCCCTGCCCAACCTCTATTTTACCCGGGACCCCTTCGCCACCATTGGCACCGGCGTGTCCATCCACAAAATGCACACCGCCACGAGAAATCGGGAGACCCTGTTCGGCAAGTTCATTTTCGAGCACCACCCGGACTACCGCAACGCCCCCAGGTGGTACGACCGGGGCGAGACCTCCTCTCTGGAGGGGGGCGACATCCTGATCCTCTCCCCCCAGGTGCTGGCGGTGGGCATCTCCCAGCGGACGGAGGAGGACTCCATCGACGCCTTGGCGGAGACGGTGCTCTCCGAGAGCAAGACCTTCCGCAAGCTGCTGGCCTTTGACATTCCCAAGAGCCGGTCCTTCATGCACCTGGACACGGTGTTCACCATGGTGGACCGGGACAAGTTCACCGTCCATCCCAACATCCTCCAGCAGATTACGGTGTTCGTCATGGAGCTGGACGAAAACCGGAAGATGAAGATCCGCCAGGAGGACGGCCGGCTGGAGGACATCCTGAAGGAGCACCTGGAGCTGGACAAGGTGACGCTGATCCCCTGCGGCCAGGGCAGCGAGATTGACGCCGCCCGGGAGCAGTGGAGCGACGGCTCCAACACGCTGGCCATCGGTCCCGGCGAGGTGGTGGTGTACTCCCGGAACTATGTCACCAACCGGGCCCTGGAGGAGGCGGGCATCCGGCTCCACACCATTCCCAGCGCGGAGCTCTCCCGCGGGCGGGGCGGGCCCCGGTGCATGTCCATGCCGCTGTGGCGGGAGGACCCGTAAACATTCGCTGGGCGGGGAGGAGGCCGCCGCGACGGCGGCCAGGGGAGTACTGGCTCCCGCCAGGGGGACTTGTCCAGCGGGGATGCACCCCCCATTTTCTTTTCGGTCTTGCCCGAAAAGAAAACGGGCCGTGCACGGTCCAAAAGAAAAGGGCGCTTGGCGCGCTCCGGTGCAGTGGCCCTCCGCGCGACGGGGGTCGGCGGATCGGTGCAAGCGTCGATTTGGGCTGGCCTTCGGGCACGCTTGGGTCTTCTGCGATTTTTGTAGCTACCGTCCCGTGGCGGATGGTGCGGAAGTCATCGGGGTGCAAGAACGCATTTGACCAGCTTCTCTTTCCGCGCGTTCCGCTTGCCCGCAAGGGGCACGCCGCATCCGTAAGCGGCAAAGCCGCCAACGGCTGCGCAGTCGCTACGCGCTCCCTGAGCGGTCGTAGGAGCTGCTGCATTGCCCTATGCTGAAACGCTCATTAACCACCGGTCAGCGGCAGCAAAAATCAGCGCAGAATGTATCCCAGACTTCCCCGGGCCAAAGGTTTCCCCAAGGGCAGCGCGTTTCCGTCCCTGACTGCCGCGCGGGACCGCCAGCCATCCCCCGCCGGCGGCAGGAGGTCTGCGCCTGCGCAGACCGACCCGCCGAACATTTTTTCTTTTCCACCGGGCGCGGCGCATTTTCTTCTTGATGCCTCTAAGTGGGGCCCCGCCACGCCCGCGCGGTGGGGAGAGCCGGAGCAGCGAAGTGAGCGAGTTCTGGTTAGCATGGCCGGAACGAGGGATGCGGAGCTTGTGACGGCGAGGGAAACGGAGCTGAGCGGACTTTGCGACGACGACAATGGGGGGCGCATCCCCGCATGGACAATGCCCCTGCGGGAGCAGAGACCCCCGAGGCCAACCTTCGGCAGCCCACATCTGCCCCCTCACAAAGACCTCATCATGAACATGATCAAAAGGAGTGTATTTTATGGCAATCAATCTGAAAGGCCGGAGTTTCCTGACTCTGGAAGACTTCACCCCTGCGGAGATCCGCTATCTCCTGGACCTGGGCCACGACCTGAAGGCCAAGCGCCGGGCCGGCATCTGCGACCCGACCCTTCAGGGCAAGCACATCGTGCTGCTGTTTGAAAAGACCTCCACCCGCACCCGCTGCTCCTTTGAGGTGGCCGCCACCCAGGAGGGAGGCCACGTCACCTACCTGGACGCCGGCAGCAGCCAGATGGGAAAGAAGGAATCCCTGGAGGACACCGCCAAGGTGCTGGGCCGGTTCTTCGACGGCATCGAGTACCGGGGCTACGACCAGAAGGTGGTAGAGGATCTGGCGAAGTACGCCGGTGTGCCCGTGTGGAACGGCCTCACCGACGCGGACCACCCCACCCAGATCCTGGCGGACATGATGACCATTGAGGAGCACTGCCACAAGCCCCTGAACCAGGTGAAGGTGGTGTTCCCCGGCGACGTGCGGAACAACATGTGCTACGCCTGGATGATCGGCGCCGCCAAGATGGGCATGCACTTTGTGGGCCTGGGGCCCCAGGAGCTGGCCAAGGAGATGGACGGCGCGCTGGTGAAGCGGGTGTTCGCCACCGCCCGGGAAAACGGCGGCCTCATTGAGATCACAGACGACATGAACTCCCTGAAGGACGCGGACGTGATCTACGGCGACATCTGGGCCTCCATGGGCGAGGAGGACCTGATCCCCAAGCGGACGGAGCTGCTGTCCCCCTACCGGGTGACGGAGGAGACGCTGAAGGCCACCGGCAACCCCAACGTGCTGTATATGCACTGCCTGCCCTCCTTCCACGACTTTGAGACCAAGCTGGCCAAGGAGTGGCACGACAAGGGCGTGGACATCCGGGAGGTCACCGACGAGGTGTTCCGCAGCCGCCACAGCGTGGTGTTCGACGAGGCGGAGAACCGGATGCACTCCATCAAGGCTGTGCTGGTGGCCACCATCGGAAGATAATTCATGGAAAAGGCGCCGCCTTTTCCATGAGAAAGTTTGCAGCTATCTGCATGCACTCGCTTCGCTTGCACACTTGATAGCTGGGAAGGATGCTTGCCGACGCGCGTGTTGCCGGCAAACATGATGGAAATGATGTTGACGCCGCGGCGTCAAAACAGAAGCGGGGTAGATATCTTGAGTCAAAAAAAATTCCACATGCCCACCGCCTATACGATCCTGTTCCTGCTGCTGATCCTGGTGGCCGCCGCCACCTGGATTATCCCGGCGGGCAGCTACGACTACGTGGACGGCGTGCCGGTGGCGGGGACGTACCATACGGTGGAGCAGAATCCCCAGGGAGTGGGCGACGTTTTGAAGGCGGCTTTCTCCGGCTTTTACGACGCGGTGGACGTGTGCATCTTCATCCTGATGGTGGGCGGCTTTCTGGGGGTGGTGATGAAGACCGGCGCCGTGGACGCCGGCGTGGCCAACATCATCCGCCTGCTGGGAGGCCGGGAGAAGTGGCTGATCCCCATTCTGATGCTGCTGTTCGGCCTGGGCGGCACCACCTACGGCATGTGGGAGGAGACCATGGCCTTTTATCCCCTGCTGATCCCGGTGTTCCTGGCTGCCGGCTACGACGCGGTGGTGGGCATCAGCGTGATCCTGCTGGGGGCCGGGGCCGGCGTCATCGCCTCCACGGTGAACCCCTTCGCCACCGGCATCGCCGCGGGCTTTGCCGGGGTCTCCCTGGGAGAGGGCATCGTGCTGCGGCTGCTGGAGTGGGTGGCTTTTGAGGCGGCGGCCATCTGGTTTGTGATGGCCTACGCCGCGAAGGTCAAGAAGAACCCCTCCAAATCCGTGGTGGGCGTGGGTGCCGGCAAGATCCAGGTGAGCATGGACCAGCAGGTGCCCTTCACCGCCAAGCGGAAGGTCATCATGGCCCTCTTTACGCTGACATTCCTCATCATGGTCTATGCCGTGGTGCCCTTTGACGAGATGGGGCTGCCCCTGCCCACCCTGGGCTGGTGGTTCCCGGAGCTCTCCGCCCTGTTCCTGGTGGCGGGTGTCGTCATCGGCCTCATCGACCGGATGAGTGAGGAGGAGCTGGTGGAGATCTACGTGGCCGGCTGCGCGGACCTCCTGGGCGTGGCCTTCATCATCGGCATCAGCCGGGGCATCACCGTGCTGATGAACGACGGCTCCATTACCGACACGGTCCTCCACTGGGGGGAGCAGGCCCTTTCCGGCGCCGGGGCCATCAGCTTCACGCTGCTGGTGTTCGCCCTGTACCTGCCCCTCACCATCCTGATCCCGTCCTCGTCGGGTCTGGCCACGCTGTCCATCCCCATCGTGGCGCCCCTGGGCAAGTTCGCCGGGGTGGGCGGCGATCTGGTGGTGACGGCGTTCCAGTCCGCCTCCGGCCTGGTGAACATCATCACCCCCACCGCGGCGGTGCTGATGGGCGCCCTGGCCCTGGGCCATGTGCCCTACGACCGCTGGGTGAAGTATGTGTGGAAGCTGATGCTCTGGTTTTTGCTGCTGGCCCTGGCGTTCCTGGTGGCGGGCGTGCTGCTGGGATAGAAAAAGCAAAGCGCGCACGGTTTTCCGTGCGCGCTTTTTTGCCATGTCCCGCTGCCGGAGGATGGCGGTTCCGGTGGGAGACCCGTGATTTCAACAGGGAGGCGGCCTCCGGCGGCTGGCCGCCGTTCTCCGGAAGCCATCTCCTGCGGAGGCGTCCATTGCGGCCATTCCACGCTCAATGGGGAAGACGTGCCTCAGTACCCCACAATGAGGCCCTTTTCCATGGCATAGAAGCTGGTGAGTCCCCGGCAGGACAGCAGGTCCACCCGCTTCACCGGCAGGTCCGCCAGGATCTGCCGCTTCAGGGCCATGGCGCCCTCCAGGTTCTCGCAGTGGGAGATCACCACCTCTGCGTCGGTGCAGTCCTTGCTGACTTTCATCAGGGCGGTGATGGCCCGGTAGGTCTTGTTCATGCCACGGGCCTTATCCGCCACATGGATGGTGCCCTCGGCTGTGGCGTCCGCAATGATGTGGATGCCCAGGGAGTGGAGCAGCGTGCCCACAATGGGCCGCATCCGCCCGTTTTTGATGAGATTGTCGAAATTCTCCAGGGTGAAGCAGGTCCGCAGGGTGGTCTGGTAGCGGTGGAGCTGCTGGCAGAGAGCATCAAAGTCCCCGTCTTCTCCCGCGGCCTCCATCAGGGCCTGGGCCCGGCGGATCAGCAGCACCATGGCCCCGGCGGCGGCACGGGAGTCAATGACGCAGATCTGCTTTTCCGGGTGCTCCTCCAGCACCATCTCCCGGGCGATGCAGGCCGCGTGGTAAGTGCCGGAGAGCTGAGAGGAGATGGTGAAGCAGACGGTGCGGTCCCCCTGCTCAAAAGCCCGGGCAAAGTCGGCGGGGGAGGGGCAGGCGGACGAGGAGGCGGCCTTCTCCGCCGCCATGGCGGAGAGCAGGGCGGGGACCGACAGGGCGTCATCGTCCACAAATTCCCGGCTGCCCACCTGAATGCGCAGGGGCACGGTCTCAAACCGGACGCGGCTGCTGTGGAAGGAAGCCGTCCGCAGGTCGCAGCTGCTGTCGCTCACAATATTCCATGTCATAAAGAACACCCCGAAATCTGATTTTAAAAACGATATCTTCTGCCACCATCATACTGGAGGGAGGGGGAATTGTCAAGGATGGATTTGGGAATCTTGACAGGTGGAAAGAATGGTGCTATGCTGGAAAAGTTCTGATAAGAACTGTTCTAAATAAAACGGAAAGGGGTGGGCGCTGTGGCAGTGAACAGTACGCAGCTGCTGCGGGTCATCCAGCAGTTCCGCCGGTATTACGGCAGGCAGTTCACAGAGCTCCTGGCCCGCACCGGACTCTCCATGCGGGAGATGCATGTGGTGCTGTTTCTGGCCAATCATCCGGGGCATGACACCGCCCGGGACGTGACAGAGCTCCGGGGACTGGCCAAGAGCCAGGTGTCCGCCGCGGTGGACCTGCTGGCGGAGCGGGAGCTGCTCCGCCGTCAGCCGGACAAGACAGACCGCCGGGTGGTCCACCTGGCCCTGACGGATGCGGGCGCGGCCCTGGCCCGGGAGGGGCAGAAGATCCAGAGCGCCTGCCTGGACGCGCTGTTCGCCGGGCTGACGCGGCCGGAGGCGGAGCGCTTTCAGGAACTGCTGGAAAAGGTTCTGACCAGCGCGGAAGCGCAGTTGAAAGAAGGAGGCAGTACATGAGCCGTCAAAATGTGGGCCTGGGCAGCGGGAGCGTGGGAAAGCTGCTGTTTTCCCTGGCCGTTCCTACCATTACTTCCCAGATCGTCAATATGCTGTACAATCTGGTGGACCGGGTGTACATCGGCCACATGCAGCCGGTGGAGACCGTGGGCAAGCTGGCCCTCACCGGCGTGGGGGTGTGCCTGCCCATCATCATGGTGATCTCCGCCTTTGCGGCCCTGATGGCCTTCGGCGGCGCGCCCCGGGCCTCCATCGCCGAAGGGCGGGGGGAGCTGAAGGAGTCGGAGCGGATCATGGGCAACAGCTTCACCATGCTGGTAGCGGTGTCCGTGGTGCTGACGGTGGTATTTCTGGTGTTTGCGGAGCCCATGCTCCGCATCTTCGGCGCCAGCGACAACACCATCGGCTACGCCCTGGACTATATGCGCATTTATGCCCTGGGGACCATCTTCGTCCAGGTGACTTTGGGCATGAACGCCTATATCACCGCCCAGGGCTTCACGGTGGTGGGCATGAAGACCGTATTGATCGGCGCGATCCTCAACACGGTGCTGGACCCCATCTTCATCTTCGCCTTCGGTATGGGGGTCCGGGGCGCGGCCCTGGCCACCATCCTGTCCCAGGCCGTGTCCGCTGTGTGGGTGCTGAAGTTCCTCACAGGCGGCAAGACCAAGTGGCACCTGCGGCGGGAGCACCTGCGGCTCCAGGCCAAGGTGGTGCTGCCGGCCCTGGCCCTGGGCGCCTCCCCCTTCATCATGCAGTCTACGGAGAGCCTCATCACCGTGTGCTTCAACTCCTCGCTGCTGAAATACGGCGGGGACATCGCTGTGGGCGCCATGACGGTGCTCTCCAGCATCATGCAGTTCGCCATGATGCCCCTCCAGGGCCTGACCCAGGGCGCCCAGCCCATCATCAGCTACAACTACGGCGCCCGGAACCCGGAGCGGGTGCGGCGCGCCTTCCGGGTGCTGCTGATGGCCTGCCTGGCCTACTCCCTGCTGCTGTGGGCGCTGGTGCAGCTGTTCCCCCAGCTGTTCGCCCTGATGTTCACCTCGGACGGCGAGCTGGTGAGCTATGCCTCCTGGGCCCTGCGGATCTACATGGCGGCCACCGGGATCTTCGGCATCCAGATCGCCTGCCAGCAGACCTTCGTGGCCCTGGGCAACGCCAAGATCTCCCTGTTCCTGGCGGTGCTGCGGAAGATCATCCTGCTGATCCCCCTCATTTATATCCTGCCCAACTTCTTTGCGGATAAGGCCTTTGCGGTCTTTCTGGCGGAGCCGGTGGCGGATTTCCTGGCGGTGTGCACCACGGCCACCATGTTCGCTGTCCACTTCAAAAAGAGCATGGCCGCGCTGGAGGAAAAGCCCGGCGTGTGAACCGAAAACCCGATACAGAGAGCCGGCCGCCCCAAGGGCGGCCGGCTTTTTGCGCGGGGGAGTGGACGGCGGGCCTCAGGCCCCGAAGATCTCCGCCAGCAGGTCCATGGCCTCTGGCAGCGCCGCCGGGCTGAGGCCGGCATAGTTCACCACCAGGGTGTGGGCGTAGGCAGGGGAGGGGATGGCGGCGTACTCCGAGAGAAAGCCCAGCCGGACGCCCAGGGCCGCGGCCCGGTCCCGCAGGGCCCCGTCGCTCTCCAGGGTGTCCAGCCGCAGGAGAAAGTGGAGCCCCGCCCCCTGCTCCGAGATCGTGATCCGGTCCCGGAAGGGGCTGGACCGGAAGGCGGCCAGCACTGCGTCGTGGCGGGTGCGGTACTCCTTGCGCATCCGGGCCAGGTGCTGCTCGTAGTGGCCCCGGTCCAGGAACCGGGCCAGCACGTGCTGGTCCAGGGCGGGCACCGTGCAGGAATAAAAATCCAGCTCCCGGCGGTACTGCTCCAGCAGCCGGGGCGGCAGCACCATGAATCCCACCCGCATGGAGGGGGAGATGGTCTGGGAGAAGGTGTTCATGTACACCACCCGTCCGGCGGTGTCGATACTCTGGAGAGTGGGAATGGGACGGCCTGTAAAGCGGAACTCACTGTCATAGTCGTCCTCGATGATGATGCCCCCTGCCTTCTCGGCCCAGCGGAGCAGGGCCTGCCGCCGGCCGATGGGGGTCACCAGTCCGGTGGGATAGTGGTGGGCGGGGGAGAGATGGACCACACTGGCCCCCGCCGCCTCCAGGGCCTCCGGGGGAACGCCCTGGCCGTCCAGGGGCACCGGGCGGCAAGCCGCGCCGCACTTGCCGTACACCTGGCGGATTTTGGGATAACCCGGGTCTTCCACGGCGAAGACGGCCTCCCGCCCCAGCAGCTGGGCCAGCAGCAGGTACAGGTACTCCGCCCCGGCTCCCACCACGATCTGCTCCGGCGACACCGCCATGCCCTTGTACTCCCGCAGGTCCCGGGCGATGGCCTGCCGCAGGGCGGGCAGCCCCTGGTGGGGCACCGGGCGCAGCAGGGCCTCCCCCTCCTCGGACAGCACCTGCCGGGTCAGGCGGGCCCAGGCCGCCGCGGGGAAGCGGCTGGCGTCCACCTGGTTGCTCTTCAGATCCAGCCGCCAGACCGGGGCCTCCGGCGGCGCCTCAGGAGCCGGCGGAGCGGGGGCGGCGGGCCGGGGCCGCTCCACTTCCGCCACGAAAAAGCCCCGCTTGGGCCGGGTGTACACATAGCCCTCCGCCTCCAGCTGCTGGTAGGCCCCCTCCACCGTCATGACGGAGATGTGCAGGTGCTCCGCCAGGGCCCGCTTGGAGGGCAGCCGCTCCCCGGCCGTCAGGGTGCCGTCCAGGATGTCCCCCCGGATGCAGCGGTACAGGTATTCATACAGCGGCGCTCTGCCGCGGTTTTCCAGAGCGTAGGTACGCATGGGCCGTCCTCCATCTGACCTGATAAAAAATTCAAAAATTGGCGCTTTTAATCATATCATATTTGTTCTATGATGGCAACAGCAAACGGGGCGCGAGACGGCCCCGCCGGAAGGAGAAGACGATATGGAGAAGACAGCGGAGCGGGAGACGGCCAAGACCACCCAGCGGACACGGATGATCGTGATGACGGCGGCCTTTGCGGCGCTGGCCTGCGTGGCCACCATGGTGGTGAAGGTGCCGTCCCCCACCGGCGGCTACATGAACCTGGGGGACACGGTGGTGCTGCTGAGCGGATATTTGCTGGGGCCTGCCTGGGGCGCCCTGGCGGGCAGCATCGGCCCGGCCCTGGCGGATGTGCTGCTGGGCTCGCCCATCTACGCCCCCGCCACCCTGGTCATCAAGGCGGGGATGGCGGCTTTGGCGGCCGCATGCTATCAGGCGTTCGGAAAAGGACGGGGCCCCCTGGGCCTTGCGGCCTGCGGCGTCGTGGGAGAGCTGCCCATGGTGGTGGGCTACTGGCTGTACGACGCCCTGCTGATGGGGAGCGCGGCCGGCGCCGCGGCGGGCATCCCCAGCAATCTGGTGCAGGCGGCTTTCGGCATCGCCGCCTCCACGCTGCTGGCGGCGGCTCTGGGCCGCAGCGCCTACGTCCGGCGGGAGTTCCCCCGGCTGTGATCCCTGCGGCACGGAAGAAAGCACCCCCGGCGGGCCTTTGGCCCGCCGGGGGTGCTTTGCGTCTCCGGGGAAATCTGAAGGATGCTTGCGGAGGGCGGCGCAGGGCGGCCCTTGGCGCGGAGGCGGATCCCGGAAAGGGCCCGGGCGGCGCAGTGTCCCCGGGCCCGGACCGGCCTGCGGACGGGGCCTCCTGAAAGAGAGGCCCCCGGCGGGTTCTAAAACCCGCCGGGGGCTTGTAGGCTTAATGGGGCGCTCAGAAACCGCCCCAGCCGCTGTCAAAGCTGCCGGGATCCTTGGGAGCCGCACCCTCTCCCACGCCGGAGGTGTGCTTGGCGGTGTCAAAATAGCCAAGCTCCGTGCACTGGTAGACCGGCAGGTAGAACAGCGCCACCAGCAGCGGCCAGACACAGCCCAGCACCACCTGCAGTCCCACAGGCATGGGCAGGGTGATGGCGTAGACCTGGGCGGGGTTCGCCAGATAGTAGCCGGGATCCTGGAAAATGCAGGCGTAGATATAGCCCATCTGCACGACGGAGGTGAGGGACGCCAGGATGAACCAGCCGATATAGCTCAGATCCAGCATGAACAGCTGCCCCTTGTAGCCAAGGGTCTGCTGCTTGCTCATGTTCAGGGCCTCCATCACCCCGATGCCGGGGTTCTCATAGAGGTTGTACAGGGCGAAGCGGTAGCGGTAGGCGGCGACGATGCCGGGGATGACGAACAGCAGCGACCAGAAGAACGTGAAGAGGTAGATCACGATGTTCAGCAGGATGACCTTGCCCACAAAGGAGAACCCGTCGAACAGCGTCAGGTATTCCGCCCGCTCGCCCCGGCGGATGGCCATGCAGTACATCACGAATCCGGAGGCCAGGACCATGCTCATCAGGCCGGTGAGGATGGAGACGAAGGTGCCCAGCAGGCCGGGATTCAGCAGACCCATGAAGCTGTCCGCCAGATTCAGCACCAGCACCAGGGCCAGGTACAGGCAGGTCATCCCGCGGGGGCTGACCTGGGCGGAGCGCAGCAGCTCCTTCATCTCCTGCTTCAGCTGCTTTCGGTCGATCAGTTGTGCCATCATAATATGTCTTGGCCTCCAGATAATTTGAAAATGGGGCGGCCGGGGCCGGACCCGTATCACCAAGCATATCATGTTTCTTCTGAAATAACAAGAGACGGCGTAAAAATGGGAGGGAATGACAGAACTGGATAAAACGTGTGAAAAGTTGCAAAGATTCTGTATAAAGAAGCATATTTTTTTCAAAAGTTGTCGTTCACAGTCTGGACATTTTTCAAAAATAGGTGTAGAATGAGGCGCAGTATGTGATAGTATCGCCTGCCCGGAGACCCCCTCTCTTGGGAAGGGGAGGGGCCGTGCCCTCCTGCCCAGGCCGGCTATCAAGGAGTAAAAATGAGGTGAAGACAATGGCACAAGCTTTCTTTGGCGGCGTTCATCCCCATGACATGAAGGCCGCAACCAATGAAAAGGCCATCGAGCAGCTGGCTCCGCCGGCTCAAGTGGTCATCCCCATGTCGATGCACTTTGGCGCGCCCTGCACGCCCCTGGTCAAGGCCGGGGACCACGTGAAGGTGGGCCAGAAGATCGGCGAATTCCACGGATTGGGTGCCCCGATCCACGCCAGCGTTTCCGGCACGGTGAAGGCAGTGGAGCCCCGCCCCTATTCCATGGGCGGCAACATCACGTCTGTGGTCATTGAAAATGACATGCAGGACGAGGTGAGCGAGGAGGTCCAGGCCCCCGCGGATCCCAATGCCCTCAGCGTGGAGGAGATGGTGGAGATCGTCAAGAACGCCGGCATCGTCGGCATGGGCGGCGCCACGTTCCCCACCCACGTGAAGATCACCAGCGGCATCGGCAAGGTGAACACCGTCATCATCAACGGCGCGGAGTGCGAGCCCTACATCACCGGCGACCACCGCACCATGCTGGAGCGGCCCGAGGAGATCATCGGCGGCGCCAAGTTCCTGGCCAAGATGTTCGGCGTGGACAAGGTCGTCATCGGTGTGGAGGACAACAAGCGCAACGGCATCGACGCCATGAACAAGGTCATTGCCGAGCAGAAGGCCCCCGTGGTGGTGGAGCCCCTGCGCTGCCGCTATCCCCAGGGCGGTGAGAAACAGCTGTGCCAGGCCATCACTGGCCGCCAGGTGCCCCCCGGCGGGCTGCCCGCCGACATCGGCTGCGCCGTGTTCAACATCAACACCACCTGCGCCATCTACCGGGCCCTGACCACCGGCATGCCCGTGGTGCGCAAGATCGTCACCGTCTCCGGCTCCGGCGTGGTGGAGCCCAAGAACCTGGAGTGCCCCATCGGCACCCCCGTCTCCAACCTGCTGGACGCCTGCGGCGGCCTGAAGGACGGTACATACAAGCTGATCGCCGGCGGCCCCATGATGGGCATGGCCCAGTACACCGCGGACATCTCCGTGGCCAAGGGCACCGGCGCCATCCTGGCTTTCTGCGCCGACGAGGAGAAGACTGTGGAGAATCCCCAGTGCATCCGCTGCGGCAAGTGCGTGTCCGTCTGCCCGATGCACCTGGAGCCTCTGTTCATGTACCAGTACGCCTCCAAGGGCATGGTGGAGGAGCTGAATGACGCCCACATCATGGACTGCATGGAGTGCGGCGCCTGCTCCTACATCTGCCCGGCCCGGATGCACCTGACCCACATGTTCAAGACCGGCAAGCAGCTGGTGAAGGACAAGGCGGCCGCTGACCGGGCTGCCGCCGAGGCAAAGAAAAAGGCCGAAGAAGCAAAGGAGGCCGCTGCGAAATGACTGACTACAAGAATCTGAAACTGATTGCCACTTCCTCCCCCCACATCCGGGCGGCGGAGAACACCCGCACCATCATGCTGGATGTCATCATCGCCATGATGCCCGCCCTGATCTGGGCCATTGTGAAGTTCGGCTTCCGGGCGCTGATCCTGACCGCCGTGTCTGTCATCGGCTGCATCGTCTTTGAGTGGGGCTACCGCAAGATCATGAAGAAGCCCCAGTCCGTGAACGACCTGTCCGCCGTGGTCACCGGCATCCTGCTGGCGTTCGTGTGCCCGGTGAACATGCCCTACTGGATGATCCTGATCGGCGACTTCTTCGCCATCGTGGTGGTCAAGCAGCTGTTCGGCGGCATCGGCAAGAACTTCATCAACCCCGCCCTGGCGGGCCGTGCCGCCCTGGTGGCCAGCTACGCCGGCACCATGAGCGGCGCCTGGGCTGATCCCCAGGCCGGCTGGGTGTCCATGGTCGGCACTGCCGATGTGGTCACCGCTGCCACGCCCCTGGCCTATATGAAGACCGGCGACATGGCCGGCCTCACCAGCCAGTACAGCGTGACGGACATGTTCCTGGGCAACATCGGCGGCTCCCTGGGCGAGATCTCCGCCCTGCTGCTGATCGTGGGCGGCCTGTACCTGATCTGGCGCAAGGTCATCAGCTGGCATACCCCCGTGGCCTACATCGCCACCGTGGCCGTGCTGACCTTCCTGTTCCCCAAGGGCGGCGCTGACAACGTGCAGTTCATGCTGTACAGCATTTTCAGCGGCGGCCTGATGCTGGGCGCCTTCTTCATGGCCACCGACTACACCACATCCCCCGTCACCAAGACCGGCCAGCTGATCTTCGGCCTGGGCTGCGGCCTGCTGACGGTGTTCATCCGCTACTTTGGCTCTTATCCGGAGGGCGTGTGCTACTCCATCATGATCATGAACCTGGTGGTGGCGCTGATCGACAAGGCTGTGAAGCCCTCTCGCTTCGGCGTTGTGAAATCCGCTAACAAGGAGGCGGCTGCAAAATGAGCAACGAAGTGAAGACCAAGGAAAAGGTCGATATGGACCCCAAGTACATCATCACGCTGACGGTGACGCTGTTCATCACCTGCGTCATCGTGGCGGGCCTGCTGGGCCTGGTCAACGGCGTGACGGCCGGCCCCATTGCTGAGATCAACCAGCAGAAGACCCAGGAGGCCATGCTGGCAGTCGTGGCCGACCCGGACAACACCACCTTCTCCGAATCTCCGCTGGAGAACACCCAGGCCATGACCGACGCGGCCAGCTCCGCCGGCGGCACCCTGGGCGACATCTACGAGGTCCAGGTGAACGGTGAGGCCGGCGGCTATGCCGTCACCGTGTCTGCCTCCGGTTCTCAGGGTACCATCGAGATGATGGTGGGCGTGGATGCGTCCGGCGCTGTCACCGGCGTCTCCGTCATCAACCACTCCGAGACCTCCGGCATCGGCACGAAGGTCGTGGGCAACGAGCCCACCGCCTCCGGCGTGGGCGTGCTGGATCAGTTCGTGGGCAAGAGCGCCGCGGACGGCACGCTGACTGTGGGCACCAATGTGGACGCCATCACGGGTGCCACCGTCTCCACCAGAGGCATCACCACCGGCGTCAACGCGGCTCTGGCCGCCGTGGGCGCCATGGGCTGAGAAGGGAGGAGCGATTCATATGAATTTAGGCAAACAGTTCAAAGAGGGCCTGATTACCAATAACCCCGTGCTGGTGCAGGTGCTGGGCATGTGCTCCACCATGGCCATCACCACCTCGTTCTTCAACGGCCTGGGCATGGGCATCTCCGTTCTGGTGATCCTGACGCTCTCCAACGTCATCATTGCCGCCATCCGCAAGATCATCCCCGACAAGATCCGTATCGCCATGTTCATCGTGGTGATCGCCGGCTTCGTGACCTGCGTGGACCTGCTGATCCAGGCCTTCGTGCCGGCCCTGTCGGAGTCTCTGGGCGTGTTCATCCCCCTGATCGTGGTGAACTGCATCATCCTGGGCCGGGCCGAGGCGTTCTCCTATAAAAACGGCATCGGCGCCTCCTTCTGGGACGGTATTTTCCAGGGCTTTGGCTACACCGTGGTGCTGCTGATCATGTGTGTCATCCGTGAGTTCCTGGGCGCCGGCACCATTCTGGGCGGCCTGCTGGAGATCGGCGAGAACGGCCTGAGCTTCGGCCTGGGCACCGCCGCCGGCATCCGGATCCTGCCGGAGCAGTTCCCCATCGGCATGCTGACCCTGCCGGTGGGCGGCTTCCTGATCCTGGCGTGCCTGATCGCCGCCATGCAGTGGGCCCTGAGCAAATCCAAGAATAAGGAGGAGAGCAAATAATGGATACGATCACCAATCTTCTCTCCATCACCCTGGGCGCCATCCTGGTCAACAACTTCATTTTCTCTCAGTTCCTGGGCTGCTGCCCCTTCCTGGGTGTTTCCAAGAAAGTCGACACCGCCGTCGGCATGGGCATCGCCGTGACCTTCGTCATGGGCCTGGCCTCCGCCGTGTGCTATGTGGTGGATGAGTTCGTCCTGGGCCGCTTCGGCCTGGACTACATGCAGACCGTGGCCTTCATCCTGGTCATCGCCGCGCTGGTGCAGTTCATCGAGATGTTCCTGCAGAAGGCCATGCCCTCCCTGTACACGGCCCTGGGCATCTATCTGCCCCTGATCACCACCAACTGCGCCGTGCTGGGCGTGGTGCTGCTGAACGTGCAGAACAGCTACAACTTTATTGAGTCCGTGGTCTACGGTATCACCGGCGGCCTGGGCTTCCTGCTGGCCATCGTGCTGTTCGCCAGCATCCGGGAGCGCCTGGTGTTCGCGGACTACCCCAAGGCGTTTGAGGGCTTCCCCATCGCCCTGGTCACCGCCGGTCTGATGGCCCTGGCGTTCATGGGCTTCTCCGGCCTGAAGGTCTGGTAAGAGGAGGCAAGAGGAAAAATGGATATCGGAAATGTCATTGCTGCCGTCGTGGTGCTGGGTGTCCTCGGCGCCGTGTTCGGCCTCGTCCTGGCCGTTGCCTCCAAGGTCTTTGAGGTGAAGAAGGACCCCCGGGAAGAGGAGATCCTCAGCCATCTGGCCGGCGCCAACTGCGGCGGCTGCGGCTTCCCCGGCTGCTCCGGCTGCGCCGCCGCCATCCTGGCGGGTGAGGCTCCGGTGAACGCCTGCGCCCCCGCCGGCGCGGAGAACGCCGCCGCCATCGCCAAGATCATGGGCCAGGAGGCCCCCTCCGGCGAGCGGAAGGTGGCCTTCGTCCGCTGCAACGGCGGCACCAACGCCGTCAAGCGCTATGAGTACGTCGGCGTGAAGGACTGCCTGTCCGCCACCAAGGTGGCCGGCGGTCCCCTGGAGTGCCAGTTCGGCTGCCTGGGCTTCGGCTCCTGCGTGGCCGCCTGCCAGTTCGGTGCCATGTCCATCGGTCCCAACGGCGCCGCCGTGGTGGACCCGGACAAGTGCACCGACTGCATGGCCTGCGCCAAGGCCTGCCCCCGCCACCTGATCACGGAGGTCCCCGTGTCCAAGAAGGTCCACGTGGCCTGCGCCAACCAGGACAAGGGCAAGGCCGCCATGAGCGTCTGCACCCACTCCTGCATCGGCTGCGGCCTGTGCCAGAAGGAGTGCAAGAAGGACGCCATCCACGTGGTGAACGGCGTGGCCGTCATCGACTACGACAAGTGCGTGGGCTGCAAGCTCTGCACCAAGGTCTGCCCGCGGGACGCCATCCTTCCCATCGCCACCGCGGAGGAGAAGGAGAAGTACAAGGCCATCAAGAAGGCCCAGGCGGAGAAGGCCGCTGCCGCAAAGGCTGCGGAGACCGCCGGCGCTGCCCAGTAACGCAAAGCAAACGTAAAAACGATCCCGGCCCGAAAGGGCCGGGATCGTTTTTTCACAGGGGGACATCCACCTCATACGCCTGATCGATCAGAATGCAGGGATACCCCCAGGTCTCGCACATCTTCTGATAGTGCGCGTTGTCCACGAGGAGCGCCTCTTTCGTACAGGCGGAATCGTCAATGCGCCGCTCCGCCGCACAGGCATGTTTTTGTATGTCCGCAAAATGGGTCTCGATATATGCCCTGGTCATCACAAGGCAGCAAAAGCGGATCTCCCGGAGATAGGATGGCGGAAAGTCCTGACTCCAGCGGGGAGGGACATAACAGCCCTCCACGATCAGATCCTGACGGTTTTCAATGGCGGTTTTGATGATCTCCCGCACGATCGGCCACAGATAGGACTCCAGCTCCTGGTCATCCTCCGGCGTGAGACGGGTGTTTCCGCTTCGGATAAGTCCCATTTTCAGAAGGTCCATGGAGAGACAGGGACAGCGGTATGTCTGGAGAAGTCTCTGGGCCAGCAGGGTTTTGCCTGTGTGCGAGGCACCGGTAATCAAAAGGACCATCTGTGGATTGCCTCCTCTCCCGTCCGGGCTACGGCCATCTTAACACATTGGCCGGATTGCCGCAAGGCGTGCTGGAAAAACAGCGGGAAGCCTTGCTTTTTTCCACGAAAGCCTTATAATGGACAGTATCCAACAGGCAGAGTAGGGACATACGTGTACATCCAGTGCCGGAGAGACGGGGAGTTGCTCTTCGGACGAAAGGACCGCGAGTCCGCAGTGTGTGTCCCGCATCCCGCTGCCGCATACAGGGACCCTTCGGGCCTTCCTCTGTGCGGCATCTCCGAATTTCGGACTGCCAAAACAGAAGGAGGTTTTTTCATGTACCCGCATCCCTTTTCCGCCGGCTACTGGCGGGACGCGTCCCGGGAGGTCCGGGACCTTCGGAAGCTGCTGTTCTCCGCCCTGATGATCGCCCTGTGCATCGTGCTGGCCCAGGTGCCCTCGGTACCGCTGTTCGGCGGGGCCAAGGTCACCTGGGGCTTCCTGGCCCGGTCCGTCTGTGCCTGGGTCTGCGGCCCGGTGCTGGGGCTGCTGTTCGCCTTTGCGGAGGACATCCTCAGCTTCTTCCTCACCGGGGGCGGCGGCTATCCCTTTTTCCCCGGCTATACCCTGACCACCATGCTGGGGGTACTGACCTACGCCCTGTTCCTGTACCGGGCGCCCCTGCGGGTCTGGCGGATCTTCTGCGCCAAGCTCCTCACCAATGTGCAGAACGTGGTGCTGGGCGCGCTGTGGATCGCCATTCTCAACAGCAACGGCCGCTTCAGCCTGGAGGCCTGGTATGCCAGCGCGTCCCTCAGCGCGGTGAAAAACCTCATCATGCTGCCGGTGCAGACGGTGCTGCTGGTGCTCCTGCTGCGGGCGCTGCAGCCGGCCCTTCAGCGGACGGGGATGCTGCCCCGGCAGGGGGCGGGGGCCGGGCCGGACTGAGCGGACAGGGCACCATGTGAGACGAAAAACCGGCCGCCTGCCGCGGCCGGTTTTTGATTTGCGGAGCCGCGGAAAATGTTCAAAAATCCCATGGCATTTGTTTACAATTTGTTTATATCCATCCGTTGACAATGGGGGCGCGTGGTGGTAAACTCGTTTTAGCACTCCGGAGAAAGGAGTGCTAAAAACCAGCGTGAGACAGCTTGGACCAGAGGTGCTTTTTGTGGAACTCACGGACCGGAAAAAGCAAATACTGAAAGTGGTGGTGGAGGACTACGTCCGCACCGCCGAGCCGGTGGGGTCCAAGGCCATTGCCGCGGAGATGGGGGGCGTCAGCTCCGCCACCATCCGCAACGAGCTGTCGGACCTGACGGAGCTGGGCTATCTGGAACAGCCCCACACCTCCGCCGGACGGGTGCCCTCCCCCAAGGGCTACCGGCTGTATGTCAACGAGCTGATGGAGCGCCAGCGGCTCTCCGTCGCGGAGACGGAGCGGATCAACCAGTCCCTCCAGATGCGGATGGAGGAGCTGGACCGGGTGATCTCCCAGGCGGGCCGGGCGGTGAGTTCCCTGATGAACTACCCCGCCTATGTGGCCGCCACCGGCAAGAAGCAGATGACCGCCCGGCGGTTTGAGCTGCTGCCCGTGGATGAGCACAGCTGCATCGTGGTCATGATGATGGGCGACAACCGGGTGAAGAGCCAGTTGCTGCGGATGCAGCTGAAGGTGGACGCCGAGCAGATGCCCACCCTGGTGAACCTGCTGAACAGCAACTTCACCGGGATTTCCGCAGACGAGATGAATCGGCGGCTGATGGATGTGTCCGAACAGGTGACACCCCAGATGTTCCTGCTGCTGAGCCAGACCATCGCCTACGCGGCGGATGTGCTGGAGGAGGCGGGGCAGAAAGAGGTGTTCACCGTGGGCGCCAGCCAGCTGCTGAAGCTGCCGGAGTTCCGGGACGCCGACAAGGCCCATCAGCTGATGAGCTTTTTGTCCGACAGCAAGGAGAACCTCCCTGTGCCGGACGAGGGGCCCATGAAGATCCTGATCGGCCCGGAGAATGTCAGCGAGGCCCTGCAGGACACCAGCGTGGTGGTAGCCAGCTATGACATCGGCGATGACATGCGGGGCCTGATCGGCGTGGTGGGGCCCACACGAATGGATTACGGAACCGTGGCCGCCCGGCTCTCCGGCTTTGCGGAGGGGCTGACGCGGCTGTTCGGCAAACAGGAATTACCCCCGAAGGAGGATGCAAAAGAATGAGCGAAGAGACGAAGCAGCCGGCGGAGGAGACGCCGGAAGAGCCGCAGGAGGCTCCTCAGGAAGAGGCTCCCCCCGCGGAGGAGAAGGCGCCCGATGAGAAGGCGGAGAAGGCCGCCAAGGGCAAGAAGAAAAAGGAGAAGACCTACACCCTGACCCGGGAGCAGATGGAGGCGGCGGAGCTGGCCGCCAAGCAGCTGGAGTCCGTGAAGGACCAGTTCGTCCGGCTGACGGCGGAGTACGACAACTACCGCAAGCGCACCGCCAAGGAGAAGGACAATCTCTACCAGGACGCCAAGGCGGACACCATCAAGGAGTTCCTGGCGGTGTACGACAATCTGGAGCGGGCCGTGGCCACTGAGGGCGATGAGGACTCCCCCCACAAGAAGGGGCTGGAGATGATCTTCTACCAGTACCAGGAGATCCTGAAGAAGCTGGGCGTCACGGAGATCGAGGCCCAGGGAGCGCCCTTCGACCCGGAGAGGCACAACGCCGTCATGCACATCGACGACGAGAACCTTGGGGAGAACGTGGTGTCCCAGGTATTCCAGGCGGGCTTCATGCTGGGGGATAAGGTCATCCGGCACGCCATTGTGCAGGTAGCGAACTGAGCGAATTCGAGAGGGGACTGCGTCCCCCCTCGACCTTCCCCCTCACCAGTGACATCGGTCACTGGTGTGTGCGCCCAAGGCGCACGCGTCAACGTATTTTTGCCAGGCACATGTCCTGACAAAAATAATTTCAATGGATTCGCCTAGGGCGAATGAAAACGGCAATCACAAATTTTCATTTGTTGAGATAAAATTATTTGATCATAAATTGGAGGCAATCATTATGTCTAAGGTTATCGGTATCGACTTAGGTACGACAAATAGCTGCGTGGCCGTCATGGAGGGCGGCGAGGCCGTGGTCATCCCCAACGCGGAGGGCAACCGCACCACGCCGTCCGTGGTGGCGTTCTCCAAGACCGGCGAGCGCATGGTGGGCCAGGTGGCAAAGCGCCAGGCCATCACCAACCCGGACCGCACCATCTCCTCCATCAAGCGGGAGATGGGCTCTGACTACAAGGTCACGGTGGACGGCAAGTCCTACACCCCCCAGGAGATCAGCGCCATGATCCTCCAGAAGCTGAAGGCGGACGCCGAGGCCTATCTGGGCTCTCCTGTCACGGAAGCGGTTATC
>DWXY01000060.1 GCA_019118935.1 Candidatus Oscillibacter pullicola | reverse complement strand
TACAAGTTGGAACCTATAATATTGTTGAAAATAACTTATGTTAAGATGAAAATAGGGGGTGGAGTTGTGCATAAAGCAGGTCAGGAACCTCTGGAAGAGTTCATTTTTTATAATCAAATTGCATATATGAGAGACAACATTAGAGCCATGATTCAGCTGACGAAGCGGTGCCCGGAGCTGCTGGAGCGCTCTCTTGCCCATGACGATCTGACAGAAGGGTTTCATCCAGATGATCTCGGTGAGGAATATCTCCATCCGGTTACATCTCTAAGCACCCGCATGACGGTGCGGAGGGTGCTGGATATGGTGGCGTATCTGCTGGGCTGTGACAAGGCTCCCAGAAAGTACAGAATCCAGCTGCAGAACAGTACGATACCAAGCAGGACAGTTTTTAACTATGCCGTGAGCCGCTACCAGCAGGATTATGACAGAGAGGAGATCTGGAAAAGATATTTTCTGGCTTTACCGGAGCTGCGGCGGATCATTGAGTACCGCTGCATCAATAGTCTGGCGGAATTGGAATACCGGGCGGCGGAATATTTTACTGAGAGGCGTACATAAGGGGCATGTATAATGGAGGGGCCAAAAGGATATAGGAGAGTCTTGGTATAACATTACAGCTATAACCTAATATCTTAAAACAGAGAAGGAAAAGTAAAACACTTGGAAATACAGACTCAATGTGCTATGATGAGCTATGATAAAAAGACAGAAGACCGGGCCGGCCGGTGCAGTCGGGCGGGCCTGCCCGGAGTGAAAAGGAGTTCGGATGACCATGCATAATTTGGGCGAAGTACGCAGCGCGCTGGTGGCCGGAGAGCTGGATGAAACTCTGGCCCGCCTGACGTGCGGGGACCCCACGCCCGGCCGGCAGCGGGTATCCCAGCTGCTGGACGGCTTTCAGCGGACCTTCGGCGGAGGAGAGGACTCCCCAGTGGTCCTGTGTTCCGCCCCGGGCCGCACAGAGATCTGCGGCAACCACACCGACCACCAGCACGGCCGGGTGCTGGCCGCGGCGGTGAACCTGGATTTTTCCGCCTGCGCCGCCCCTAACGGCACCAACACCATCCGCTTTCAGTCCGAGGGCTGGCCCCTGGTGGAGGTGGAGCTGGACACCCTGGACCCCAAGGAGGAGGAGAAGGAGTCCACCGCCGCACTGGTGCGGGGGATGGTTGCCCAGGCCGCCCGGCGGGGCTACCCTGTGGCGGGCTTTGACGCCTACGCCCTCTCTGATGTGCTGCCCGGCTCCGGATTGTCCTCCTCGGCGGCTTGCGAGGTGCTACTGGGGGTCATCGAAAACCACCTGTTCTGCCGGGATGAGTTGACGCCGGTGGAGATTGCCCAGATGGGGCAGAAGGCGGAGAACCTCTATTTTGGCAAGCAGAGCGGCCTCATGGACCAGACCGCCTCCTCCGTGGGGGGCGCGGTGGCCATCGACTTCGCCGACCCGTCCGACCCGGTGGTGCGGTCGGTGGCGGTGGACCTGAACGACCTGGGCTACGCACTGTGCATCGTGGACTCGGGGGCCAGCCATGCCGCCCTCACCGGCGAGTACGACTCCATTCCCAAGGAGATGCGGGCGGTGGCCGCCTTCTTCGGCAAAAACGTGTTGCGGGAGGTGGACGAGGCCCAGGTGCTGAGCCATCTGCCCCAGCTGCGGAAGGCGGCCGGAGACCGGGCGGTCCTCCGGGCCCTCCACTTCTTTGCCGACGACCGGCGCGCGGAGCAGGAGGCCGACGCCCTGGAGCGGGGAGACATGGACGCCTTCCTGGCCCTGGTGGAGCAGTCGGGCCGCTCCTCCTGGGAGCTGCTCCAGGATATCACCCCCACCGGGGCGGTCCAGGAGCAGGCCATGGCCGTGGCCCTGACGGTGGCCGAGCGGGCCCTGAACGGCCGGGGCGCCTGCCGGGTCCACGGCGGCGGCTTCGCCGGCACCATCCAGGCCTTTGTCCCCCTGGACTTGCTGGAGTCCTTCAAATCCCAGGTGGAGAACGCGCTGGGCGCGGGCAGCTGCCACGTGCTGAGCATCCGCCCCGTGGGCGGCACCGTCCTCTGGGGCTAATTTTCGATCCGAATGGAAGATAAGGAGTGCATAGAACTATGGCGATCTTAGGCCTTAGAAGAAAAATAAAAGTTGCACAATAGAAGCGGAAATGCGAAACTAGAGGCATGAAACGCTATGAATTAACAAAAGAACAGTGGGAGCGAGTCAGACCGCTTCTGCCGCCGGAAGAAACGGGAAAGCGACGCTGCCCGCAGATAACCGGGCGATGCTGAACGGGATGCTCTGGATTGCCCGAAGCGGCGCCCAGTGGCAGGAACTGCCGGAGGCCTACGGCCCCTGGCAGAGTGTGTATGCCCGATTCGCCAAATGGCGGGATGACGGCACACTGGAAGCAGTGTTTCATGCACTGTCTGAGAATGCGGATATGGAAAATTTAAGCATAGATTCCACCTGCATCAAGGTACACGAAAGTGCCAATGGCGGGGGAAAAAACGGCGGATAAGGCAGTTGGTCGTACCAGAGGTGGTCTGAACACAAAACTTCATGCCATTGCAGACGGGCTGGGCAACCCAGTGGAGTTTCTCCTCTCAGCTGGAAATGACAACGATTGTGTCCATGCCGTAGAACTGCTGGAAAAAGTTGAACTTAGCGGGAGCAACGTGCTGGCAGACCGAGCTTATGGAGCGCGATCCATTCGGGAATACATCTCAAAGCATGGGGCGAATTACGTGATCCCGCCACAAAGCAATGTGTCTAATCCTTGGCCGGTAGACTGGTATCTGTATAAGGAGAGACATTTGGTCGAGTGCTTCTTCCAGAAAATCAAGTGGTTTCGCAGAATTGCCACCAGATACGACAAGTTGGACGCCTCCTACTTGGCCTTCGTTTACCTTGCCGCCATTGCTATTCTGTTGTTTTATGATAAAACTCCCGATTTTTCAAACAAGGTCTAGGAGCACAATAACGGGAGATAAAGATGTCTTTTGAAATTTTCTCTTTGGGAGCATCACTCCAGAAGGAAAAAAGACTTATATATGTAACCAGACTATTCTATAATGATAATGAGAAATTATATAAAGGCGGGTGGCATGAAAATGCGGTACACAAAGGTGATATTCTCTCTTGCTCTGCTAATAGCTCTCACGGGATGTAATACGGAGGAGCAGACGATCGGACTTTCAGCGCGCGGAGATAGTTTTGACATCAGCAATGCAGAAGGGGAAACGGTCAGCTGCCGCGGCGGGGACTTTTCAGGAGACATGGATTTGATCAATCAACAGATCTTCGAGGATGTTTCGGAATCTGCGGACAGGTATCTGTTGGAAGTTGCTTTCAGCGACAGTTTTACCTATCAGTGCGAGGGAGATGGAGGGCAGCTCTTTGGAATTGTCTCTGATCCCAATTTGGACGTCAGCAGCGAGGGCTATTTTGAGTACACCGTAAGCGGCATCGGTATGGAGACAATCACCGTTACTCCGGATGGTGAAATGACTTTTTCCGGGAATGACGCATTCGCGGACATTGCCGGTTCCATGCCGTGCGAAACTTTGGGCGAACATGGTTTTATCCGCTTGTCTATCGGCACTGCAGAAACGGCCACAGTCAGTATTGACGCGGAGAACAGCAAGATCCATTTTTCGGGGCTCTCTGCCGGAGACATGGCCCTTTCCTATGCGGGAACGGTATCCAATTCGTTGCTTACGATTGAATTAAGCGCAGGCAGCGGGAGCATTGATTTCAGTGAGTTGGACATGGGGCAAATAATCCTCGCGGAGGATGGACATGAGGACCAGATCATCACGGTTTAGCCTCTAAAGTAAAAGAAACACATGGCAAGTGCTTTGGAAAGGATTCGCAGGTTGAAAGCGGCCGTTTTTGTGATTTTTTGCTTGCAATGGTAATGGAGCCGCTCCTTCCATGAAGCTGGCCCAATTTCGTATTCTCTGAAACTGCTAAAACAGGCGCGGACTGCAACCTTGCAGTCCGCGCCTGTTTACTTTGGGTATCTGTTACAGAGCTCCAATTAAAAATCGCCGTATGTCAAGCTGTCGTGAATGGCAAGCGCCGCGGCGCCGTTGGCTCCGCTGTAGTCATTTGGCTCCACAAAGCGGAACTCCGTGCCGGGGTGGAGCGCATTGCAGAGATTTGTGTGGATGACATTCAAGAGCAGCTCCCTGTTCTCCGGCACGCCAAACAGCACGCCGTCGATGAACATGATGCGGGAGCTGGCGAAGTTGACCACGTTGGCCACTGCGAGGCCCAGCATGTTGACCGCGCTCTCCACAATGCGCCGCACGTCCTCGTCGCCCTCCATCTGGGCGGATATGATATTCTGCATGGTAGGCGGCTCCCCCTGGCAGAGACTGCGGAGCAGCTTCGCCTCGCCGCGGTCCATCGCCTCTTTACAGCGGGTGATGACTGCCACGTCGCTGGAGTACGCCTCCAGGCACCCGCGGTTTCCGCAGCTGCAGAGCAGGCCGTTCGGCTGCATGATCATATGGCCGACCTCACCGGCGCCGACAACGGAGCCGACGACATTGCTGGTGTCCAGAAACAGAGGACATGCGATGCCTCGGGAGATGAAGAAGTACGTAAAATTGTGAATGTCCTTCAGAAGCTCCCGCTGGGTCAGCCGGAGCCCGTAGGCCCGGGCACAGGCGTTGTTTTCAATACTGATGGGACCGCTGTAGCCGGTCAGAGCTCTCACATCATCCCGGACGGGCTTATCCCGCCAGCCAAAGCTGGGCAGGGTATCCAGAATCCCGTCCTCGCTGTTGACGACGCCGGGCATACAAAAGCCAATGCCGGAAATGTCGTTCAGGGTGAATCCGCAGGCGTCCAGGGCCTCCTGGAGCATGCTGCACCCCAATTTCACATTCTCATCATAGCCGTGGAACAGCCGGTTATCCTGGTTGGCATAGATCGTTTTACCCATCAGGTTGCGGACGCATATGACTCTTTTGTAGCCTCGGATCTCGATGCCCACATAGTGCTTTGCATCCGGGACAATGCTCACTCGCCGCGCTTTTCTTCCCAAGCTGTTGGAATCAAGGACGGGCTTCTCGTCCTCTTTTACCAGACCGGCCGCAATCAGATAATTGACGTTGGTGGTGATCGTGGCCTTGGTCAGTCCAAGCAGATCTGCTATTTCAGAGCGCTTGATAGGGCCGCGGTAATAGATTGTTTTGAGTACTTCGGATGTGCTTGCGGACCATGTTCCCGGCAAGACGCTTCGTTGAATACTTTGCATGAAAACCACCTCTTAATCTAATAAGACGGACCAGTCTGGTTTAAAGCTCAGTTTTGAGGATCAAAGGCGGATACCCTGAAGAAATACGTCGGCGACTTGATTCTGCTCGTCCAATACGACAAGGTCTGCGTCCTTCCCATCTTCGATCGAGCCCTTCCGATCGTACACGCCGATCAGCTTGGCGGGGTTTTCGGTGAGCACTGGGAGGATCTCCTCCAGGGACAGCCCGGTAAAGGAGAGCAGGTTTCTCAGCGCCCGGTCCTGCGTCAGCGTACTGCCGGCGCGCGTCCCGTCGGAGGCCAGCTTGGCGTCCCCCTTCTCCACGACCACCTGATTGACCCCCAGATGGTAGTTTCCATCCGGCAGGCCGGCGGCCATGATGGAGTCGGTAATGGCAACGAGACGCTGCGGTCCCTTGGTCTTCCAGAGCAGGCGGACAATGGCGGGGTGCAGGTGGAGGCCGTCGCAGATCATTTCACAGTAGACGTCCGACTCCAGAGCGGCCCCGATAATGGCGGGGCGGTGCTGATGGAGCGGCGCCATCGCGTTGAAGGTGTGCGTGCAGGCGGCGGTTCCGGCCTGGATGGCAGCCATGGCGGTGTCGTAATCTGCGCCGGAATGCCCCATCGCCACAACAATGCCCAGCTCCCGGAGTCTGGGGATCAGCTCCAGAACGCCCTCAACCTCGGGGGAGACTGTGATATACCGAATGTTCCCGTTGGCCTGGCGCTGGTAGGAGGCAGCCAAGTCCGCGGAGCCTTTTTTCAGCAGATGCTCCGGCATGGCGCCCTTGAACTCAGAGGCGAGGAACGGGCCCTCCAGGTGGATGCCCAGCAGCTGCGCGCCTTTCCCGGCGGAAGCCTGGTATTCGATGCACTGAGAGATCGCGCGGCTTGTCTGCTCCTCGGTATCCGTCAGGATGGACGCCAGCCAGGAGGTGGTTCCGTTTTTCGCAAAGAACTTTCCGATCTTCTCCAGGTCCTCTGCCGACGCGCCGTTGACGTCGACGCCCACAGCGCCATGGGTGTGGATGTCGATAAAGCCGGGAACGATCCTGCGGCCGGCGGCGTCGAACACCGTTCCGCTGGTCTGGCAGTCCGCCTCCAGCAGATTGATCGTTCCGTCCTGAATATAAATGGTCTTTTTCTGGAATGTGTGATCAATATAAACTTGACCATTTATGATATATGTACCGTTCATTGGTATCACCTATTTCAGCAGAATCAGTCGGGCAGATTGGCAACAAATTCAGTAAAGCGAAGCAGGGCGTCGGGGTGATTTTGGAGGATGGTGACCGGGAAGTGCGCGGAGACCTCGCCGTAGGCGGCGTGGCGCACCACGCTGCGGTGCCAGTCCCGGAAGCAGCCGAGACGGATCTTGCGGGCGTTGTAGATCTCGTTCATGCCAATGGTAACGCACCAGCGAGGCATGTCGTCCAGAGCGCCGTTGAAGTCGCCGATGGCGTTGGCGGTGCGGGTCTCCGGCGTGATCTTCAGAACGCGGGTGTGCAGCTCCTTGAACTGCTCCGGAGTCAGCTCATCCTGCGCCTCGTTGAAGGCGAGGTGGCCGTTGATGCCGATTCCGCCAAAGCAGATATCCACGCCGCCCAGCTCGGCGATCAGCTGACCCATACGGTCCGGATTCTTCGGGTCCGGGAAGACGCGCTGCTCCTCCGGCATCACCAGCTCGGGCTTGAGCTTGGTGTAGACGGTGCGGTCCATGAAGCCGCGGAAGCTCAGGGGGTGGTCATGGTCGATCCACTCCTGATCGTCCGTCAGATACTCGTCCATGTTCAGGAACCAGACATTTTTCAGGCTGATATTCTCCTGGTTGACCATGTCCACGAAGTAGGGGTACTGGCCGACGGGGCCCACCGGGCAAATGAACACGGTGCGCTCGCCCAGAGCATTCTTTCTCTTGATCTCATCCACCATCTCCTGGGCGATGGCCTTGAATACCGCCTGATTGTCCTCCAGCACCTGGATGGGCAGCTTGGGGGCCTTGAGGAGCTCCTCTTTGGTATAGTAATAATATTCGTGACGCATAACGTACTCCTTTCATTCCTCAGAGAGAGGAAAACCGGTATATTTTCTTGTTACTTCCAAAATGCGGTAGACGTCCAGGTAGGGCTGATACTTCTGTTCATTTTTGCAGATCAGATCCCGCATCTCATACCAGCCGGCAGCCGCCTGCTGAGCATCACCCCCGGCCAGCGCGCCCATGGCGCGGCTCAGCGCCAGGATATACTCCCGATGGTACTGCAGGATCTCCCAGAACAGAGGGGAGCCGTCCTTGGGGACGTCCAGGGAAGCGCTCTGGCAGAGCCGGGATATCTGCTCCATACGTTCTGCAATCGCCGGATCTGTGCGCGCTCCCTTGCCGTTGAGGTAGTCGCAGCTGCTGAGGGTGGACAGCTCATTCAAGTACGACAGGACCTGGTCCGCGCGCTCGCCGTACGCCGCGGAGAAGTATTCCTGAATCAGCGCCTGGGGATCGGCGGACTCGTCGAATAAGGTATAGCCCATAACGTAGTTGGGCAGCGCGTTGGGGAAGACCACGCGGAGCTCCTGGCAGCTGATGTACCCGTCCAGCCCCATCTTATGAAGCTGCTTGATGTCGCTGGAAATCACGCGGGCGATGTGGACGTATCCGAAGTCGCCGTAGTGGGCGCGCCCCAGGGGGTAGTCGTACACGAAGCTGTCCCCGTGGAAGAGCTGCTGCCAGCCGCGGAGGAACGCCAGATTCTCTTGGAGGTTGGTAGGAAGAACAATGTGGTTGCGCTCAAATGCCGGGATGGGAACCTCCGGCCCGCTTAAATCGTAGGAGGCCTCAAAGGTCCGGCTGATGGGTGCGAACATCAGCACGAAGCGGTCGGGATTCTCTAGCTTCTCCTTGGTGGGAGGCCAGAGCAGTTCCTGATAGAGCAGGAAGACGATCCGCGTGGAAAGCTTCTCCGCGGTCAGGCGGCGGTCGATCTCATTGAGCAGGGAGACATATTGATCGGAGGGCGTCGTCTGCCGGCACCCACAGCACTCGCAGACGTTGTTGTATTCGTCGGCCAGCCAGACATGCAGGTAGTCTACGGCCGGATTGCTCTTTGCGTATTGTACCACCAGATCAGCAAAAATGTCTATCGAATCGCCGTTGTGAAAACAAAGATTGGTGTTTGCGGGACTGCCCTGCCACAATTCACGCCTGCCCGCGATTTCAGCCGTCATGGCCTGCTTCTCCGGGGTGAGGGGGCTCCGCTCCTGATCCCAGGAGACGGTCTCATAGCCCAGGACTTCGCCGGTCCATCCGTGTCCGGCCTTGTGGAGCAGAAGTCCCCGCTTTTTCAGCTCTCCCTCCAGATCTGCGGTATCCTTCTGCGCGTCCTCCACGCTGTAGGGCTTGGGCTGCAGATACGGGTTGCCCTGATGCTGATACCAGCGGGCCAGGAAAGCAAACGGCACTTTGAACTGGAAGAAGAAGCTGTTGTATCCGAGTTTCGGGAGCCAGTCGATGAATGCCAGGATATTTTCACGGGAGTCCGCGCCCTCAATGCACACACCGCGGTGGCGGAAGGAGGCGCGCTTGGTATAGTCTGCGGGGATGGACTGCATGGAGATGGTGGGAACAACTTCGCAGTCTTTACCCGGCCCAAGGAATCGGCAGCCCAGGTGGTGGAGATAGTCATAGACGCCCAGCAGGACGCTGCGGTCGTTCACGCCGCTGATCTCTCCTCCATCCGGCCCGATCTTCACGGAAAACCCATCCAGTGGCTCTTGGCTGGACGCAGCAAGCTGGAACGTGAGGCCGGAGGTGGAAGGGAGCATTTTCGTCAGATATGTCTCCAGCTCTGAAGCTGCAAATTGTATCGTTTGAGATGCCGTGGGGCTGCAGGCAATTTTCATATGGATCATTACCTCCCAGAAAGAAAATGACAAATAAAGAGGACCCTACGAACCGGACAAAAGCCGTTCCATAGGGTCCGTTCCTATGCCTACTTTATCCGCGGAGAGGCAGGATGAACACCTTAGATGCCGAGGGCTTCCCTCATCACATCATAAAGAACAACCGTGCTCATATCCACAGCCTCGTCCTCGGTAATAGACTCGCCATCCAGGAAGTCCTGCTGGAGGTGATCGTAATAGCCCTCCATAGTGCCGTCCTGCAGATTGGAAGTCAGAGTGGCAATGTCAAACCAAGTGGCGTCGCCGGTCTGGGCCAGGTTGGCCTCCAGGCTGGTCTTGGTCTGGTCAGCGCACCACTGGGCAACCTCCTCCCAGTTGTCGGGGTTGGAGCCGTAATCCATGCCCTTGTACAGAGCGCGGGAGAACCGGACCAGGATGTCGTGATTTTCCTCGGCGTAGTCAGGCAGGCAGATCCAGCTGGACAGGTTGATGGAGCCGTTGGAGAACTCGATCTCCTTGGAGTCCTCTACCTGGTTGAGGATCTCGGTGGTATAGGGGTTCCAGGCGACGGCCACATCAACGGTGCCGGACACCATGGCGGAGACCATGTAGGACACATCCATGTCGAACAGCTCCACATCGGCCTCGGTCAGGCCGGCCTGGGACAGGGCGCTCTGCAGGGTGGACTCGGAGGAGGAACCGCTGTTGTAGGCGATCCGCTTGCCGGCCAGGTCCTCGATGGACTCGATGCCGCTGTCAGCGGTGACCACAATCTTGTCGCTGGTGTGGACGGAGCTGGGGGCGAAGACCAGAGCGCGGCCCTGGATGCACAGGGTGTGGGCGCCCTTGCCGATGTAGGCCAGGTCAATGCTGCCGCCTTCCATAGCAGCGATCTCAGAAGGACCGTCAGCAAACTCCCACAGCTCAACAGTGATGCCCTCTTCCTCGAAGGCGCCGGTGTTCATGGCGGACAGGACGCCCCACAGAGAGGCATAGTTGGGCATATAGCCGATGCGCAGGGTGATGGGATCGGCGCTGGAGGTGCTGGTGGAGGCGGAAGTGCTGGACGTGGTGGACTGGCTTCCGGTGCTGGTATCAGAGCCGGAGCCGGACCCGCTGTCACTGTTGCCGCACGCAGCCAGAGAAGAGACCATGGCGAGGGCAAGCAGCAGGGATGTGAGCTTCTTTTTCATTTTGATTCCTCCTAAAATTTTTCAATTTATCCATTCAGCCGTCAAAGCGGCGGGATAACCTTACTTCCGGACTTCCAGGTACTCCTGGTAGACCTCATTCCAGACCTCAGCCTTCAATTCCATGAAGCGGGGGTCGCTCTTGGTGCCCTGATCCCGGGGATAGGGAATATCAACGTCCACAATTCTCTTGATGCGGCCGGGACGGGCGGACATGATTACCACCCGCTGGGCCAAAAGGATTGCCTCGTCCACATCGTGGGTAATGAAGAAGCAGGTCTTCTTTTCACCCTCCCAGGTCTTCAGAAGCTCTGTCTGGAGCTGAGCGCGGGTCTGGGCGTCCAGCGCGCCGAAGGGCTCGTCCATCAGCAGAACCTCGGGGTTGTTGGCGTAGGCACGGGCGATGGCCACACGCTGCTTCATACCGCCGGACAGCTCCTTGGGGAAGGAGTTCTCAAAGTCCTCCAGGCCCACAAGCTTAATGTATTTGCGGGCAATCTCCGTGCACTGCTCCTTGGGCATGCGCTTCATTTCAGGGCCAAACATAACGTTCTGCAGAACGGTCAGCCAGGGGAACAGGGCGTACTGCTGGAACACCACGCCGCGTCTCACATCTGTGCCCACAATCCGCTCTCCATCCAGATAGCACTCGCCGCTGGTGGCCTCGTGCAGGCCGGCCAGGATGTTCAGCAGAGTGGATTTGCCGCAGCCGGAAGGACCAACTACACAGACAAATTCATTCTCCATAATATCCAGGTTTACGCCGTTCAGTGCCACAGTTGTGCCGTGCTCACCCTTATATTCTTTTACTACATTCTGAATGCTGAGCTTTACTCTTCGCGTCTCTCCTGCCACGATGTCAGTCTCCTTTCAATGATGTCCACGAACAGGTTTAACAGAAGTCCGATGATGCCGATGATAATGATGTACGCCAGCATTGCACCGGTCTCAAAGGTGGTCTGCAGGCTCCGAATCCGCATGCCCAGGCCGCCCTGTGCACCGGTGGATTCAGCCGCAAGCAGGGTGGTCAGGCCGGCACTCAGACCCAGCCGTACAGCTGTGATGACGAAGGGCAGAGTCGCGGGCAGAATGATACGGAAGAAGATATCCATATCGTTGGCGCCGAGAACCCGGGCAGCCTTGATCAGAGTGTTGTCAATGCTGCGGATGCCGTGGAAAATCGTGATGGACATGGTCATGAATGTGCAGATCCAAATCAGGATGATCTGGGGGGGCTTGCCGACGCCGGCCGCAATCACGATCAGAGGCGCGTACGCCAGGGCGGGGATGTTGCGGATGAAGTTGATCCAGGGCTCGATGATCTTGCGCACCGGCATATACCAGGCCATGAGGAATGCGGCCGGCACAGCGGTGAGGAAGCCTAAGCCGAAGCCCGCTGCGATGGAGGTCAAGCTGCTGAACAGGTCAGACCAGAACGCACCGCGGTCGATCATGGTCTGGAGTCCCTCAATTACCACAGGGATAAAGGGGAAACTGTTTCCTGTCCGCTCACCGAGGGAGAGCAAGTACCAAACAACCAGCGCTGCGCAGAACGAGAGCAGCAACCAGAGTTTGTCACTTAGTCCCTTCTTTTTTGTCTTCCCTTTCATATGACACCTTCCTTTTTGCGCTTTTTTTCACATTTTTTACGGAGTATGCCGCTGCCCTTGTCAACCGCATACACCCGTGCAAAATGTAAGAGAACCAATTAAGTCCAATGGCAGTGCCAGCTCAGACAGATGCTTCAATCCGCTGCGAGCGGCTGAAAGAAGCGCCAGGCGGCAGAAGAATCGCTCCAGGACGCTCTGCAAGCTGATGGCCTGGGCCCGGGTAGCCTGTCCAAGGCTCGATGCAGACCCAGCCGGGGACCTCAGGGAGGCTCCAGAGAAGGACATAGGGGTAGCCCTTCGTGGCAACTCGCAGATAACGACCGGTATCAATTTCCTCCAACTGAATCCATTCAGACTGCAGATTGGAAAAGCAGATGCTGTCGTTCTCAAAGAGACTTTCGGTAAGAGCAAGCCGGTCGCTTCCGTCAGGGCTCTCCTGCATTTGGAAGCGGATGCAGTAGT
>DWXY01000059.1 GCA_019118935.1 Candidatus Oscillibacter pullicola | reverse complement strand
ACTTCATAAACTGTTCAAACTTTTTAAAGGTTGTTTTTAGATTTTGGGGGTATCATACAGATATCCTCCAAGAAGGATCGCTGATCCCCCCTCTCTTTTTTCATTTTTCATTTCCTTTCTCTCTGCGTGCGGCGGAGGGCGTCCATGACCAGGCGTCCTCCGCCGCACGCTGTCTTGCGCGAAATGCGTGAAAAAGATATAAAGATCCGGCCGGCCCAGGACTTTCCGGCGACTTGTTCTTGCAAACAGCCGGTGTTTCCGATATAATAGTTCCGCAATTCTAAGTAGCCGGGTTCAGAATGCGACTGCCCGGTGAACAATGGAGGAAAAAAGAATGAGAGGCGTACACAGCGCGGTGGATGAGATCCGCCGCAATGTCTTCACCGAAGTGGCCCGCCTGGCCTATGAGGGCGGGGACCTGAAGCGGGTGGACATGATCCCCTACACCATCGTTCCCGGAGAGGTGGCCCGCCACCGCCACGACGTGTTTCTGGAGCGGGCCATCGTCCAGGAGCGGGTGCGGCTGGCCCTTGGCATGAGCCTGCAGCCCGCCGGCGAGCAGACGCCCGTCAGCGCCGGCATCCAGGAGGCGGCCGCAGCCGACGACAAATATTTTGAGGAGCCCCTGGTCAATATTATCTCCTTTGCCTGCAATGCCTGCCCCCCCAAGCAGATCCGGATCACGGACAGCTGCCAGGGCTGCCTGTCCCATCCCTGCATGAACGTGTGCCCCAAGGACGCCATCTATCTGGATAAGGACAAGCACTGCCACATCGACCAGGACAAGTGCATCAAGTGCGGCCGGTGCTTCAACCAGTGCCCCTACCATGCCATCAGCAAGATCGAGCGCCCCTGCGCCGCCGCCTGCGGCATGGACGCCATCGAATCCGATGATCTGGGCCGGGCCAAGATCAACTACGACAAGTGCGTCTCCTGCGGCATGTGCCTGGTGAACTGCCCCTTCGCCGCCATCGCGGACAAGAGCCAGATCTTCCAGGTCATCAACGCCATGAACCGCGGCTCCAAGGTCATCGCCTGCGTGGCCCCCGCCTTTGTGGGCCAGTTCGGCAAGGCCGCCACGCCCGCCAAGCTGAAGGCCGCCATGCGCATCCTGGGCTTTGACGATGTGGTGGAGGTGGCCATCGGCGCGGATCTGTGCACCGTGGAGGAGGCCAAGGATTTCCTGGCGGAGGTGCCGGAGAAGCTGCCCTTCATGGGCACCAGTTGCTGCCCCGCCTGGTCCGTCATGGCCAAGAAGCTGTTCCCGGAGTTCAAGGACTGCATCTCCATGGCCCTCACCCCCATGGTGATCACCGCCCGCATGGTGAAGAAGGACCATCCGGATGCCCGGATCTGCTTCATCGGGCCCTGCGCCGCCAAGAAGCTGGAGGCCAACCGGAAATCTGTCCGCTCCGACGTGGACTACGTGCTGACCTTTGAGGAGCTGCAGGGCATGTTCGATGCCAAGAACATCGACTTCAACACCCTGGAGGCGGACCCGGAGGACGGCCTGAACGAGGGCACCTCCATGGGCCGCGGCTTCGCGGTGGGCGGCGGCGTGGCCGCTGCCGTGGTGGAGGCCATCAAGCACATCGACCCCACCCGGGAGGTGCAGATCGAGTACGGCGACGGCCTGCGGGAGTGCAAGAAGATGCTGATGATGGCCAAGGCCGGCAAGCGCAACGGCTATCTGCTGGAGGGCATGGGCTGCCCCGGCGGCTGCGTGGCCGGCGCCGGCACCATCACCCCCGTGCGGGAGAGCACTCTGAATGTGGAGAAGTTCAAGAAGGAGGCCGCGGAGGTCAGCAGCACCGCCAGCCCCTATGTGGACCGTCTGAAAGACGTGGAAGAGCGATAAGAATACCCTGTCAACGGAAAAGGCACGGAGGACCGCCCTTTGGGCGGCCCTCCGTGCTTTTTCACGCGGCCGTGTCCGGTCACAGCTGGTACAGCAGCACCATCAGCGGCATGGTCACGATGCACAGGAGGGATGTGAGCACATTGATGGCGCTGGCGTAGTCCCCCTCGTGCCCATAGACCTGGGCGATCTGGGTGACATTGGAGGCGGCGGGGGCGCAGGCGGCCAGCAGGCTCACCAGCAGGATGGAGGACCCGCTGGGGACCAGGGCGGCCAGGCCGGAGTATTTCAGGATGCAGAGGACCACCAGCGGAATGGCGATCAGCCGCAGGAAGGCCACCTTCCAGATGCTGCGGATGCGCAGGACCGCCTTCAGATCCTGCTCCCCCATCAGCATTCCGGCGACGAACATGCTCATGGGGCCGATCATGGCGCCGATGGATTCCATGGTGCCCTCGATCACGGAGGGCAGGGACACGTTGCCCAGGAACAGGATCACGCCCGCAAAGACCGAGAGGATGTTCACATTCAGCAGGATCTTTTTGGGGGAGATGGAACGCTCCCCGCTGAGGAGGATCCGGCAGTGGGTCCACATGGGAAACTGCTGCACCAGCTGAAACATACTGGCAAAGATGATCCAATCCCGCCCCAGGATAGCGGTCACCAGCGGAATGATGAGGTTGCCGCAGTTGGGATAGATCACAGACGCCTGCTCCACCGGCGTCAGGTGCAGGGGGCGCCGCAGCAGGGCCACGGCGGCAAACAGGAACACATGGATGCCGATGGCTGTTCCCAGAGAGAGGGCCAGGCCGTGGAGCAGCTCCGGCGTGCGGTCGATCTGGAACGCCGTCACAATGACGCAGGGGGTGACCAGATACAGGCACACCACGGAGAGTACCCGGCTGTCCTCCGGCTTCAGCAGGCGCAGGCGGACCAGGAGCCAGCCCAGAATGATACAGAGAAAGAGCTGTGCGATTTGTTGAAACAGCAGGATTGCCATAAAACATTTCCCTCCACAAGACAAAGACGCAGTCTATCCTAGCATGAAACGGGGAGAAACACAAGGAAAAAGATCTGTTTCACAGAGAAGCAGGCCGCTCTGCCCGGCGCCTGGTTGAAAGAAAAAGCTCCCCCATCCAGCGGATGGGGGAGCTTTTGTTCAGTCACGATCTGCCTCAGTCGGTGACGTAGGGCAGCAGAGCGATCTGCCGGGCGCGCTTGATGGCCTCGGTCAGCTGACGCTGATGCATGGCGCAGGTGCCGGTGGTCCGGCGGGGCAGGATCTTGGAACGCTCAGAGACAAAGCGGCGCAGCTTGGCGGCGTCTTTGTAATCGATATGCTCGCACTTGTCCGCGCAGAACTGGCAGACCTTGCGGCGCTTGCCGCGGTTGGGGCGAGCGGGTCTCGCTTCACGATCAAAAGCCATGAAATGGTTCCTCCTTTATCAAAAGTCAGAACGGCAGTTCGCCGTCCTCCTCGCCGATCTCGGCGAAATCGGATTGTCCGCCCATCGGTGCGGCGCTGCGGCCGCCCATGGGGGCGCTGTAAGAAGTGGGCGCACCGCCGAAATCGCCGGCGCCGTCCCGTTTGGAATCCCCGAAGTAGACGTTGTCGGCGACGACCTCGGCGCTTCTGCGCTTGCCGCCGTCCTTGTCCGTCCAGTCGCGGATCTGCAGCCGGCCCTCCACCACGGCCATGCGGCCCTTGGTGAAGTATTTGCTGACAAACTCCGCAGTGCTGCGCCAGGCCACCACGTCGATGAAATCGGTCTCCTTTTCGCCGCTCTGGGACTTGAAGTCCCGGTCCACGGCCAGGGAGAAGGACGTGACGGCGGTGCCGCTTCCGGTGCGGCGCAGCTCGGGGTCCCGGGTCAGACGACCCATGATGATGATCTTGTTGAGCATGTCAATGCCCCCTTACTCGCCCTTGCAGACGATCAGGGAACGCATGATGCCGTCCGTGATCCGCAGAACACGGTCCAGCTCCTTCGGGAAAGAAGGCTCGCTGGTGAAGGTCATCAGGACGTAATAACCCTCGGTCTTGTAGTTGATGGGATAAGCCAGCTTGCGGCTGCCCCACTCTTCCACTTCCACAGCGGAACCATTCTGCTCAGCCAGGGTCTTGAACTTGGCCACCAGCGCGGCGATGTTCTCCTCACCCTGTGCAGGGTCGATGATATACACGACCTCATAATTGGCAGAAACCTTTGCCATATTTGCACCTCCTTCTGGACAAATGGCCCCCATTCGGGATGGGAGCAAGGATATGCCTGCAGACTGCAAGCCCTATTATTATATCGGAAATTCTGGAAATGTCAAGGAAAACTTCATTTTTTTCGTGCCCGCGGCAGAATGCCGTTCCCTTTCCGCCGGAAATGTGGTATATAATGAGAGTGAAAAGCTGGGAGGGAACACACGATGACGCTTTCGACTGCACTGTTTATTTTCGCCGCGCAGCTGCTGGCCTATCTGGTCAAGGGGCTGATCGGTTTCGGCAATCCCCTGATCTCCGCACCCATCCTGTCCATGGGCCTGGACAACGTGGTCATCACCCCGGGCACGCTGCTGCTGGACTGCCCGGTGAACGCCTGGATCACCTGGAAGAACCGCCGCAGCTTCCAGTGGCGGAAGATCCTGCCCCTGCTGGCGGTGAACCTCTGCGGCATCATCCCGGGCACGCTGCTGCTGCGGTTCTCCCTGCCCTGGGTCATCAAGACGGTGCTGGGCGTGATCGTGGTGTTCCTGGGCCTGGAGATGGCCACGCGGAATCTCCGGTCCATCCGGCCGGAGCGGGAGGACCGGCCCTGGCTGCGGCTGGTGGTGTCGGCTTTTTCCGGCGTCTCCGCAGGCCTCTTCGGCATCAATTTGTTTATCGTGGCCTATCTCCAACGGACGGCCAGGGACTACGACGAGTTCAAGGGCAGCATGTGCTTTCTCTTCTTCGGGGAGAACGCGGTGCGGCTGGTGGTCTACGCGGTCACCGGACTGCTGACACGGCAGGTTCTGCTGTTCGGCCTGGCCTCCCTGCCCGCGGCGGTGCTGGCCCTGGCGCTGGCCGCTTGGCTGGGGCCCCGGCTGGAAGAGGGAAAACTCCAGAAGGGGGCCATCGTCCTCTTCCTGCTGGGCGGCGTCAGCATCATTGTGAAGTCCGTGGTGTTCCATACATAAGATCGGAAAAAGCAGAGAGACGCCCTTGCGGGCGTCTCTTTTTCCGGCATTCGTCAGTCCGCGATGTATTCCCGCACCCGGTAGGTGGCGCCGATCTCCTCCTCGCAGATCTTCCGGCAGTTCTCGATCTCCTCCTTCGGGATGGTGTCCACCACGGTCATCATTACGGTGGGCACGTACTTCCGGACCTCCTTCGTGAAGTCCTTCATGGCCTGGTAGGCGTTCTCCTGCTGAGGGTGGCACAGGGCATTGTACTTCTCCGCCGTGTCGGTGTTCAGCGACACAGACACCATGTCGAACCGGCCGGCGAAGTCCGGCGCGATGTCCCGGCCGTTGATGAGGGAGCCGGTGCCGTTGGTGTCCATCCGGGTGAAGATCTTGGTGCCGTGGGCCTTCATCTGGTCGATGACCCAGCAGATGTCGTCGAACCGGTAGGTGGGCTCGCCGAAGCCCACGAACACCAGCTGCTTGTATTGGGAGAGGTCCCAGCTCTCGATGGAGGAAAGGATCTCCTCCTTGGTGGGCTCCCGCTTCAGCCACAGGTTGTGGGTGTAGATGCTGCCGCCGGAGCTCTGGTTGTGCCGCAGGCAGAACGCGCAGTTGAAGTTGCAGCGGTTGGTGGGGTTCACATACAGGTTGTCCCCGTATTCATAGGTGATGGTAAAGCCTTTTTCCATAAAAATCGCTCCTTGTGTGAAAAACTCAGGAAAGTTTGGATTGCAGTGTGAAGTCCGAGAGGGCGAACTGGCCGTCTGAAAAGGAGACCCGGGCGGAGAGTGCGGCCAGATACACAGTGGAGATCGCCGTGCTGCTTTCCGGCGGAAGCGCCGCCTGATCCACAAGCCGCAAGGTGCCATCCTCCGCCTGCCAGGAGACGAATGCTCCGGTCCACAGGTGTTCCAAAGTCTCCGCCTGCACCCCCTCCGGCAGAGCCGCCTCGATGGATTGATCTCCCAGGGAGATGGTCAGCGTCTCACCACTGCCGCCCAAGGTCAGCAGAGCCGAGAGCTGCTCTTCATACAATGTCTCCGGAAGGCGGTAATCTGTCAGGATGCTGTCCGATTGCTGCAATACATGCAGGTCATAGACACATACCTGGGTCCCACCCCGGTAACAGAGGACCACCGGCTCCAGGGCGCCGTCACCGTCCAGGTCCAGGGCCAGCAGCTCCGGCGTCACGGATTTTGGGGTGTAAATCGTCCAGTCCGGAAACTCCGTCAGCGTATCGCCCCAGCGGAAGAGCATGTGGGGAGCTTCTTCCCCGTCTGCCACGCCGTAGAGGGCCATTGGAAGTTCCGCCAGCAGGGCAAGCGGTTCGCCGGAGGCGGGCCAGTCGTACAGGGAGACGGATTCCGTGGGCAGGTCACAGTCCTCCTCCGGCGTCTGCCCCACCGACATCACAGCAGGGGCGCAGAAGGGTTCCGCCGGGGCGGATTCCATCGCCTCCGGCAGGTTTTCCAATGCCTTTTTCACAGTGGTTTCCGAAATCTCCGCCGGAGCGGAGTTCGGCAGGGCTTCTGACGAGTTTTCTGCGGTGGTCCCCGCCGTTTCCGCCGGAGCGCCGCAGCCCGCCAACAGCAGGCAGGCCAAAATTGCAGGCAGCAGGCGTCTCATACCTTTCCCTCCAGCCCGAACAGCCGCAGGCCGTTGTTCCAGGTGTGCTCTACCATCTCCTCTGGGGAGATGCTCTTCCACTCCGCCAGCTTTTCCACAATGTAGGGCAGGTTCCGGCTGTCGTTCCGCCTGCCCCGGTTGGGCACCGGGCTCATGTAGGGCGCGTCCGTCTCCACCACGATCCGGTCCAGGGGCGTGACGGCGACCACCTCCGGCGCCCGGCGGGCGTTCTTGTAGGTAACGGGGCCGTCGAAGCCCAGATACCAGCCCCGCTTCAACAGCTCCTCCGCCATCTCCGGACTGCCGGAGAAGCAGTGGAACACGCCCCGGACCCCGGGGAACTCCCGCACGATCTCCAGGCTGTCCCCATGGGCCTCCCGGTCGTGGATGATCACCGGCAGGTCCAGCTCCAGCGCCAGTTTCAGCTGACGGCGGAACACCATCTGCTGGAACTCCTTCGGCGGATTCTCCGCCCAGTAGTAGTCCAGGCCGATCTCCCCGATGGCGACCACTTTTTTCTCCCGGCACAGGTCCCGGATGACGGAAAAATCCGCGTCCGTGCAGCCGGCGCAGTCCTCCGGATGGATTCCCGCGGCGGCGAACAGCCAGGGCCGGCCCTCCGCCAGAGCCAGGGCGGAGCGGGAGCTCTCCACGTCCACCCCGGGGATCACCACGGCGCCCACCCCGGCAGCGGGAAGGGCGTCCAGCAGCTCCTCCCGGCCCCGGTCAAAGGCGTCGTCGTTGTAGTGGGCGTGGGTGTCGAACAGCGGCATGGCAGTCACCTCTTCGGCAGAATTTTGATCCTACGGACGATTATAACACGCCCTGCGGAAAAGAAAAGGGCCAGAATCGGGAAAAGACCCCTGGCCAGAAAAACAAAAAAGGACATCCGAACGGATGTCCTTTCGGCCCGATATGATCAGCCGATCTTGTTGAGCTTCAGGGTCATGGCGCTCTTGCGATGAGCGGCCGTATTCTTGTGCAGAATGCCCTTGGCAACAGCCTGATCGACTTTCTTCACTGCAACCTTGTACGCGCCATCGGCCTCGGTGCGATTGCCTTCTGCGGCAGCAGCCTCGAACTTCTTGATGGCGGTCTTCAGTTCGGACTTCGCGGCCTTGTTACGGGCGTTGCGCACTTCGGCGATCAGAACGCGCTTCTTGGCAGACTTGATATTCGGCAAACCAAACACCTCCTTAGGCAGAAAATTTGACTGTGGGAACCAGTTCCCACCATGCAGAATGATATTTTAACAGGGAACGGCGCAAAAAGCAAGCCTTTTTTTATATTTTTCGGGCTAAAATTGTATATCGTGCCGCCTACCGCAAAACCTAGGGAGCAGACCACTAGATTTTGTGTTTGGGAGGCGGTTCGCATTGTTCATGAAACGTACCGACCTGGCCCTGGAGGCCCGGGAGCTCTGGCAGGAGTCCGCGGAGCGGACCACCCGCCTCATGGGGGTGAAGGCGACCAAGAGCAAGCTGGAGGGATACCCCGTCACCCGGGTGGACATCCTGGACCACCGGGGCGAGGAGGCCCTGGGGAAGCCCCAGGGCAGCTATTTCACCATTGACCTCACCACCTTCTGGCAGCGGAAGGCGGATTTTTTCGAGCGGGCGGTCCGGGCCGTGGGCACGGAGCTGAAGGCCCTGCTGCCGGCGGAGGGCTCCGCCCTGGTGGTGGGCCTGGGCAATGCGGCCATGACGCCGGACGCCGTGGGCCCCCTGGCGCTGGACAGCGTGCTGATCACCCGGCACCTGCTCTCCGCCATGCCGAAGCAGTTTGCCGGGTTCCGGCCGGTGTCGGCCTTCCGCACCGGCGTGCTGGGCACCACCGGCGTGGAGTCCGCGGAGGCGGTGCGGGGCCTGGTGGCGGAGGTCCAGCCCGCCATGGTCCTGGCCATCGACGCCCTGGCCTCCCGCCGGTGCGGGCGGGTGTGCGCCACGGTGCAGCTCAGTGACACGGGGATCATCCCCGGCTCCGGCGTGGGGAACCACCGGGCGGCCCTGAATCAGGAGACCCTGGGGGTGCCGGTGTTCGCCATCGGCGTGCCCACGGTAGTGGACTCCGCCACCCTGGCGGCGGACATTCTGGAGGAGTCCGGCGTGGAAAAGGTGGATGAGGAGCGGCTGCGGGGGGAGCATGAGGCCTTCATGGTCACCACACGGGACATCGACCAGCAGGTGCGGGATCTGAGCAAGGTGGTGGGCTACGGCATCAACTGGGCCCTCCAGGACCTGGAGATCGAGGAGATGAATGCCCTGCTGAGCTGAGGCGCCGTCGCGCTGCCAAAAAGGCGCAGGCCGGGAAGCGGTCTCAGCTTCCCGGCCTGCAGGGCGTCATTCCTGGAATTTGGGGAGGGTGTTGGCGCCATGGGGCAGCAGCGTGGCCCGCAGGTCCCGGCCGCCGTTGAGACGGCGGGACAGCTCCAGTGCCTCGTCCAGGGTCTTGACCACGTGGATCCTGGCGGTGCCGAAGTCCTCCTGGGCCATACCGGTGACAGCGATGACATGGTACTTCTCTGCACTCTCGGCAAAGAGGTAGCCAATGAAGGCGCCGATGGAGAAGTTCTCCCGCAGGTCCTTCTCCCGTTCCTCCATGGTGGCAAAGCCTGCGATCTGCCGCTGGGTGTCCTCACTGCCGAAGCCCTCTTCCGACTTGGTCACCAGGATGAGGGTGCCGCCGTTGGCCATCACTTCCAGGGCATTGGAGAGGGTCTTGATGGTCTGGTAGAAGTTCAGGTCCTTGGGATAGCCGCCGGCGCTGGCGATGACCAAAGGAGTCTTCTCCTTTACCGGCACGCCGTACATCCGGTCCACCAGATCACAGGCCGCCCGGTGGGCGGTGACCCAGTTGCCGGCAAAGGCGGCAATGATCTCCTGCTCGTCATTCACCACCACGTTCAGCAAAAAGGTGGGGTTCACCATGGAGCAGGCCTCCATCATGTCCGCGTGGACCGGGTTGGCGGCGTTCATGTTGGCACTGCGGACGTTGGGGTTGGAACCGCTGCCGATACCGGGATTCAGGGCCAGGTTGTGGTTTTTCATAATGGTCTCACGGCCGGCGATGCCCGGCAGGATGCTCTTGCGGCCGCCGCCGAAGCCCGCCATGAAGTGGTACACCACGCCGCCGGTGAGGATGATCTTGTCACAGGCCAGGGCCCGCTTGTCCAGCCAGACAGGGGTGCCCCGACTGGTGGTGCCCACATAGGCCAGGTTGTCCTGGTCCGTGCAGACGTGGTCCTCCACCCGGATCCGGTCGTACACCGGCTTGGTCACCAGGCCGATGTGCTCTTCCTCTGTCTGGCGGCGGTGGGTTCCGGTGGCGGAGAGAATGAGGATGTCCTCATCCCGGACGCCGGCGGCCTCCAGCTCCGCGATCAGGATGGGGAGATAGGTGTCCGGCGCCTGCCAGCGGCGGGTCACGTCGGAGATGATGACGCACACCTTGTCGCCGGCCTTCACCAGTTCCTTCAAAGGGGCGGAGTCGATGGGATGGTCCAGGGCCCAGCGGATGTGCTCCGCCGTGGTCCGCTGAGGCAGATCCACCTGGTTGGGCTCCAGCTCCGCGGCGATCAGCTCCGGGGGTAGATGAACTTCAAATTCCGTCTGTCCGTATTTCATGGGTTCTGTCATGAGGGTCACTCCTTGTTTTGGCACAGGGCCCTATCAGGGCCGCTGCTGATGTCATCCTCTTTATACGCCGATCCGGCGGAAATGTCGACGGCAAATGTCACAAAATTTGCCCGTCAGATGTCCAGATCCAGCACCACCGGGCAGTGGTCGCTGCCCAGCACCTCGCTCCAGATGTCGGCGTTTTTGATTTTGCTCTTCAGCCGGTCAGAGACGATAAAATAGTCGATCCGCCACCCGGCGTTGTTCTTCCGGGCATTGAAGCGGTAGCTCCACCAGGAGTAGGCTCCGGCCTTGTCCGGGTACAGGTAGCGGAACGTGTCCACAAAGCCGCTGGAGAGGAGCTTCGTCATCTTCTCCCGCTCCTCGTCGGTGAAGCCGGGGTTGCGGCGGTTGGGGCCGGGGTTCTTGATGTCGATCTCCTCATGGGCCACGTTCAGGTCCCCGCAGTACACCACGGGCTTTTGGGCGTCCAGCTCCAGCAGATAGTCCCGGATATCGTCCTCCCAGGCCATGCGGTAGTCCAGCCGGGCCAGCTGGTCCTTGGAGTTGGGGGTGTAGCAGCACACCAGATAGAAGTCCGGGTACTCCGCCGTGATGACCCGCCCCTCGTGGCGGTGCTCGTCGATGCCGAAGTCATAGGCGACGTTCAGCGGCTGGCGCCGGGTGAACACCGCGGTGCCGGAGTAGCCCGCCTTGTCGGCGCTGTTCCAGTAGCGGTGATAGCCGGGCAGGTCGAATTCCGCCTGCTCCGGGCGCATCTTCGTCTCCTGCAGGCAGATGATATCGGCATCGGCCACGGCGCAGAAGTCCAGAAAGCCCTTGTTCAGGCAGGCCCGCAGGCCGTTGACGTTCCAGGATACCAGTTTCATGGGCGCATCCTCCCTTGTGAAAATCATACAGCGTTCCTATTGTATCGAAGTTTTGCGGAAAATACAATCCCCACGAGGAGAGGCGGTTTGTGTGGCGGCCTGTTTGACGATCCAGCGGCCTCTTTTTTGCTTCTTCACTTGTATTTTTTGGATTTTCCAACTATAATAATAGTTCAGGCAAATACCGGCGCTCTTCCATTCGGAGCCGCCGTTTTAAAGGAGAGAATCCCATGGAAAAGAAAAAATTCTATATCACAACGCCCATCTACTATCCGTCGGACAAGCTCCACATCGGCCACACCTACTGCACGGTGGCCACGGACACGCTGGCCCGCTATCACCGCCTGCGGGGCGAGGACGTCATGTTCCTCACCGGCACGGACGAGCACGGCCAGAAGATCGAGACCAAGGCCAAGGAGGCCGGCGTCACCCCCAAGGAGTTCGTGGACAACATTGTGGAGGGGCCCCGGGGCGTCAAGGACCTGTGGAAGCTGATGAACATCTCCAACGACCGGTTCATCCGCACCACCGATGACTACCATGTGGAGAGCGTCCAGAAGATTTTCAAGAAGATGTACGACAAGGGCGACATCTACAAGGGCACCTACAAGGGCAAGTACTGTACCCCCTGCGAGTCCTTCTGGACCGAGAGCCAGCTGGTGGACGGCAAGTGCCCCGACTGCGGCCGGGAGGTGCAGGACGCGGAGGAGGAGGCCTACTTCTTCCGCCTGAGCAAGTACGCCGACCGGATCCGGGACCTGCTGGAGAACACCGACTTCCTCCAGCCCCGCAGCCGCGTCCACGAGATGGTGAAGAACTTCCTGGACCCCGGCCTGGAGGACCTGTGCGTCTCCCGCACCAGCTTCTCCTGGGGCATTCCGGTGGACTTCGATCCCAAGCACGTGGTCTATGTGTGGGTGGACGCCCTCAGCAACTATATCACGGCCCTGGGCTATGACAACGACCGCTATCACGATTACGACAAGGGCTGGTGGCCCGGCGTCAACATCGTGGGCAAGGAGATCGTCCGGTTCCACTCCATCATCTGGCCCGCCATGCTGATGAGCCTGGGCGAGCCGGTGCCCAAGCACGTGTTCGGCCACGGCTGGCTGCTGCTGGACGGCGGCAAGATGTCCAAGTCCAAGGGCAACGTGGTGGATCCCTATATCCTGGCGGAGAAGTTCGGCGTGGACGCCCTGCGGTTCTTCCTGATGCGGACGTTCCCCTTCGGCTCCGACGGCAACTTCTCCAACGAGCTGCTGATCCAGACCATCAACACGGATCTGGCCAACGACCTGGGCAATCTGGTCTCCCGCACCACCGCCATGGTGGGCAAGTACTTCGGCGGAGCGCTGCCCGCCGGGTGCCGGACCTGCGCAGAGCCCCAGCCCTTTGACCAGGAGCTGCGGACACTGGCGGAGGGCCTGCGGAGCGTCTATGAGGAGGACATGGAGACCTTTGCCCCCCACAAGGCCCTGGACGAGGTGTTCAAGGTCATCCAGCGGGCCAACAAGTATATCGACGAGAACGCCCCCTGGGCCCTGGCAAAGGACATGGAGGCCAACGGCAAGCGGCTGGCCCACGTGCTGTACAACCTGCTGGAGGCCACACGCATCTGCGGCATCCTGCTGACGCCCTTCATGCCGGAGAGCTGTGAGAAGCTCTTCGCCCAGATCGGCGCCCCTGCGGAGAGTCGGACCTGGGACGCCGCGGCGGAGTGGGGCGTCCTGCCGGAGACGGCCGCCGTCACCAAGGGGGAGAACCTGTTCCCCCGGCTGGACATGGACAAGGCCCTGGAGGAGCTGGAGGCCGCGGAGGCCGAGGCCAAGAAGGCCGCCCTGCCCGCCGTCGAGGTGGAGCCCCAGCTGACGGAGAAGGTGGACTTCGACACCTTCTGCAAGTCCGATTTCCGGGCGGTAAAGGTGAAGGCCTGCGAGGCGGTGAAGAAGAGCGAGAAGCTGCTGCGCTTCACCCTGGACGACGGCACCGGCGTGGACCGGCAGATCCTCTCCGGCATCCACAAGTGGTATGAGCCGGAGGATCTGGTGGGCAAGACGCTGATCGCCATTGTGAACCTGCCGCCCCGGAAGATGATGGGCCTGGAGAGCAACGGCATGCTGATCTCCGCCGTCCACACGGAGCACGGTGAGGAGTGCCTGCACCTGATCATGGTGGATGATTCCATCCCGGCGGGCGCGAAGCTGTGCTGAGGGCTTCGAGGGGGAGCGGGCTGACACCGTTGCGGCATTGCGATTCCCGGCCCTGTTCGGGCCGCCAATCGCGCCGCTGCCTCGAAACAGCCTCACTTTTTCCGCCGCTGGCGGCATTTCGGCTGTTTCCCCTCGACCTCCCCCACCACCAGTGACGCCGCGTCACTGGTGTGTGCGCCTAGGGCGCACGGGTCAAGGGATTTTCGCCACGTACACGCCGCGGCGAAAATGATTGAAATTTCTTCGTTCGCCAACGGCGAACGAACTGGGGAAAACCTTAGGTTTTCCCCTAGCCCCCCTTTCCGCTGCAAAAACAGCCGGCACCGTTAGGTGCCGGCTGTTTTTTAACGCAGGGATTTGTAGGAGAGTTCTGTATAGACCCGTTTGCCGTCAATCTGGTCTGACCGCAGGAGGGAGATCTGCCGGACCACCATTTTCGCGTGGGGGACGGTCACCTGCGGGGCCTCGCCCCGCCAGCGGCGGACCAGAGTGATGTGGGGCAGCCAGGGGCGGTCCTCCAGGCAGAAGCCCCGGGAGCGGAGGTCCGCCTGCAGGGACACGGCCAGCTCCTCCAGGGCCGGATCTGCTCGAACACCGGCCCACCACAGGTCGCCGAAATGCCCCGGCGGGCCGCCCACCGCCAGGGAGAAGGGGCGGCAGGATACCTGCGACAGGACCGCCCGGGCACCGGCCGGGTCCTCTGTCTCTCCCAGGAAGGCCAGAGTCAGGTGCAGGTTCTCCGGCGGCGGGAAAGAGCCCCTCCCCTGGCGGCGCAGGGCGTCCTGGGCGGTCAGCAGCGCCTCCCGCACCGCGGGGGACAGCTGGATGGCCAGAAAGAGACGCATGAATTTTTCCTCCTTTTCATGGGGTTTTCATTGCGCTTTTGCCTGTGCCGGTGGTACAATAAGGACTATCGGCAACAGACGAAAGGAGTTCCCATGAGACTGCAAAGCGCGATTTTTGATATGGACGGCACCCTGCTGGACTCCATGCCCATCTGGCGGGACCTGGGTACCAGCGTCCTGCGGGGCCTTGGCATCGAGCCCGAGCCGGAGACCGACGAGATGCTGAAGACCCTCTCCCTCCGGCACGGGATCGCCTACTGCAAGGAGCACTACCACCTCCCCCAGACGGAGGAGGAGCTGATCGGCCGGGTGGTGGGCCGGGTTGCGGATTTCTATCAGAATGAGGTCCAGGCAAAGCCCGGCGTGGAGAAGTTCCTGTCCCTTCTGAAGATGGAGGGCGTGTGGATGTATGTGGCCACCGCCACGGACCGCCCCCTGGCGGAAGCGGCCCTCCGCCACGCGGGGATCGACCACTACTTCCGGGGCCTCATCACCGTGGCGGAGGTGGGCGTCGGCAAAAAGGAGAGCGCCGAGATCTACGAGCGGGCCATGCGCCGCCTTCAGTCCAACAAGAAGGACACGGTGGTGTTTGAGGACGCCTTCCATGCCATTCAGACCGCCAAGGCCGCCGGGTTCCGGGTGGCGGCGGTGTACGACGCGTCGGAGGAGGCGCACCAGGAGGAGATCCGCCGGCTGGCGGACTACTATATCCGCTCCTTTGAGGAGATGTTCGAGACCCGGGAGCTGGAGTGATCGCCTGCTCCGCAAAACAGAAGGCCCGTCCGGTCCGTCAGGACCGGGCGGGCTTCTTTGTCAGAGGGCCAGCATCTCCGCCTCCCGGGCGGCGTCAGAGGCCGTCAGCGTATTGGCGGCGTCCAGCAGCGCCGTGCGGAAGCTGCCGCTGCCCCGGCCTGCGGCCAGGCGCTCCGCCCGGCGGGCGCAGATCTTCCAGAAGGCGGAGGCCAGGGCGGCCGCCGCGGCGGCGTCCGGCTCCACGGCGGCGAACACGCCGCACAGCACCGACAGCATACAGCCGGTGCCGGTGACGAGAGACATCCGGCCGCTGCCGCCGGTGACACACCAGATCCGCGCCCCATCGGTGATGAGATCCTCCGGACCGGAGAGCAGCACCGCCGTCCCGCGGCGCCGGGCCAGATCCATGGCGGTGTCCCGCCGGGCCTCCCGGCTGGCGGGCAGCGGGCTGTCCACCCCCTGCTCCTGCCCGTCCGTGCCCAGCAGGGCCCGGGCCTCCCCCAGGTTCACCCGCAGGATGGACGGGGTGAACAGGTCCAGCAGCGCCCGGACCTGTCCCAGCCGCCAGGGACTGGCGCCTACCCCCACCGGGTCCAGCACCACCGGATGACGGGCGGAGGCGGCGCAGATCCGGCAGGCCCGGAATTTCTCCGCATCCGGGGTGCCGGTGTTCAGCACCGTGACGTCGCTGACGGCGGAGATGGCTTCCATCTCTTCCGGTGCCTGGGCCATCATGGGGCTGGCGCCCACCGCCAGGGCCAGATTGGCGCAGTCATTGGCGGTGACGATATTGCTGACGCAGTGGATCAGGGGCCGCCGGCGGCGGACCTCGTCCAGACGGGTGAAATCAAGCATGGAAGGACCCTTTCACAGTTGGGATCAATGCTCCAGCGCGGCCCGCATGGATTTGAGGGCGCCGCTCCTCTGGAGGGTGAACACCAGGATGCCGGCCAGAATGGAGCCGCCCACCGTGGAGACCAGGAAGGGCACCACATAGGCGTAAAAGGCGATGGAGCCGGCCACCACGCCCATGAAGGCCACCGCCACGGGATAGGACAGCAGGCCGCCGATGATGCCGGTGCCGAACACCTCGCCCACCAGGGTGGCGGGCAGATTTTTCGTCTTCCAGTAGACCAGGCCGCACAGCAGGGCGCCGCACATGCTGCCCGGGAAGGCCAGCAGGCTGCCCAAACGGAAGATGTTGCGCAGCAGGCTGGCCAGGAAGGCCACGGCCACGCCGTAGCCCGGGCCCAGGAACACGGCGCAGATGACATTCACCATGTGCTGCACCGGCGCGCACTGGCTGCCGAATACGGGGAACTGGAGCATGCTGCCCACCACGGCCACGGCGCACAGCACGCCTGCCAGGGCCAGCTTCTTGGAATTGGTTTTCATACAGAACTCTCCTTTGATCCATCAGAATTTGCAGGGAGAAAACGGCGCAAAACAGCGTTTTCCCCTTGCCACGCAAGGTCGGCAGGCGGTCATCCGCCTGCTGTGGAAAATCGGTCGAGGCTTTCTGGCCTCCTCTCACGCCGGAACACGGCTTCCCATCGCTGTTTTGCCGGCCCGGGCCCAGGGCGCTCCCCCTCAGCCCGCTCCCGGTGGTTCCCGGGGCGCCGGATGTTGTTTTCGCCGATGCACATCCCTTCCGTCTCAAAGTAAAAAACAGCGGGCGCCTGAGGGGGTGCCCGCCGTGCCGGATGCTCGTACATAACTTCCTACGGTGGCATTACCCACATCAGGTAAAGGGTCGAAGCGGTCCGCTTCCTCTCAGCCCGTGAGGGCTCCCCTGTTTTTGTCGGCTCTATTATGACACCGCCCGCGGGAATTTGTCAAGCGGCATCTTGTGTAAAGATTTGTGCAGCGGGCGGTTTTGCTTGCATTTCCCGGGAAAAAGGCGTATGATGAGAGGCGAGAAAATGGGGAGCCCGCTGGCGCGGGCTGAGAGGAGGCCAGCCAGGCCTTGACCCTTTACCTGATGTGGATCATGCCAACGTAGGGAAATCATGAGGCGCACAGCCGCGGACGACCGCTCTTGGTATGTCCGCGGTTTTTTTGACAGAGAGGATGGAGAGATATGAAGATCGACCCCAAGCGGCTGCGGCTGTATGCCGTGACGGACCGGGCCTGGACCCATGACACGGAGGGCCTGCTCCGCCAGGTGGCGGCGGCCGTCGACGGCGGGGCGGGCATCGTCCAGCTGCGGGAAAAGCACCTGGGACAGGCGGATTTCCTGGCGGAGGCGGAGCGGTTCGTGGCCCTGTGCCGGGAGAAGGGCGCCGTCAGCATCATCAACGACAATGTGGAGATCGCCGCCCAAGTGGGAGCTGACGGCGTTCACGTGGGCCAGGAGGATCTGGAGGCGGGCCGGGCCAGGGAGCTGCTGGGGCCGGACAAGGTCATCGGCGTCTCCGCCCACTCGGTGGAGGAGGCCTTGGCCGCCCAGGCGGCGGGGGCGGACTACCTGGGGGTGGGCGCGGCCTTCGTCACCGGCACCAAGACGGACGCCACGCCCATCTCCCGGGAGACCATCCGGGCCATCACGGCGGCGGTGGACATCCCGGTGGTGGCCATCGGCGGCATCAGCCGGGACAACATCCTGGAGCTGCGGGACTGCGGTCTGGACGGCGTGGCGGTGGTCTCCGCCCTGTTCGCAAAAACCGACGTGAAGGCCGCGGCGGAGGAGCTGCTGCGGCTCTCGGAGGAGATCGCCCGATGAACATCCGGGGCGCCATCTTTGACCTGGACGGGACCCTGACGGACTCCATGTACATCTGGCAGAAGGCCCCGGTGGACCTGGTGCGCCGGTATGGCGGCGACCCGCCGGAGGATCTGGCCCGGGACCTGAAGGAGATGGGCCGCCGGGAGGCGGCGGAGTATCTGCGGGACCGCTTCGCCCTCTCCGCGACCCCGGAGGAGCTGATGGACACCCTCAACGACCTGGTGACGGAGGAGTACCGGTCTCGGGTGCCCATGAAGCCCGGGGCGGACCGGCTGCTGGCCCGGCTGGCGGATTCCGGCATCTCCTGCTGCATCGCCACCGCCAGCGAGGCGTTCCAGGCCCGCTCCGCCATGGAGCGGCTGGGACTGTGGCAGCACTTCCGCTTCGCCGTCAGCTGTGTCCAGTACGGCGGCAAGACCCGGCCGGACATCTATCTGGAGGCCGCCCGCCGTCTGGGGACCGCTCCGGCGGAGACGGTGGTGTTTGAGGACGCCCTCCACGCCGCCAGGACCGCCCATGAGGCGGGCTTCCGGGTCTGCGGCGTCTGGGACGCCTCTGCCGAAGAGGACCAGGCGGCGATCCAGGACCTTGCGGACTGGTACGTCCGGGACCTGGGGGACTGGGAGCCGTAAAAGACGGGGACCAGCGGCCTTTTGGCCGCTTCCGGCGGCGGATCGGGGGCACCACCTTCCGCCGCTTGATAAAACTTCAATGCCAAAGAAACATCAGGAAAGGAAGCATCGATATGAAGACAGCATTGACGATCGCTGGGACCGATCCCAGCGGAGGCGCCGGCATTCAGGCAGATATCAAGACCATGACCGCCAACGGCGTGTTCGCCACCTGTGCGGTGACGGCCCTGGTGGCTCAGAACACCACCGGCGTCAAGAGCATCGTGGAGTGCACGCCGGACTTTCTGGCGGAGGAGCTGGACTGTGTGTTCACGGACATCTTCCCCGACGCGGTGAAGACCGGCATGGTGTCCAGCATTCCGCTGATCCGGGTGATCGCGGCCAAGCTGAAGGAGTATGGGGCCAAAAATTTGGTGGTGGACCCGGTGATGGTGGCCACCTCCGGGGACCGGCTCATCACGGAGGACGCGGTCTCCGCCCTGAAGGAGCTCCTGCTGCCCCTGGCCACGGTACTGACCCCCAACATCCCTGAGGCGGAGATCCTCTCTGGCATGACGATCCGCAGCGCCGCGGACATGGAGGCGGCGGCCCGGGCCATCAGCGAGCAGTACGGCTGCGCCGTGCTGTGCAAGGGCGGCCACCAGATCAACGACGCCGACGACCTGCTGTGGCGCAGCGGCAGCGGCAAGTGGTTCCACGGAAAGCGGATCAACAACCCCAACACCCACGGCACCGGCTGCACCCTGTCCAGCGCCATCGCCTCCAATCTGGCGAAGGGCTTTGACCTGGACACGGCGGTGGAGCGGGCCAAGGCATACATCTCCGGCGCCCTGGGGGCTATGCTGGACCTGGGCCGCGGTTCCGGGCCCATGAACCACATGTTCGACCTGAAGAGCGTCTACTGTGCGGAAAAGGCAGATTGACCAGTTTGCAGACAACAGGAGGACAGCGGATAAAACCGCTGTCCTCTTGTTGTTTTTGCGCAGAAGAACGGCGGTTCCAATGGCGGGATCTGTTTGGATCCACCAGACTGAACAAAATAATTTCAGGTATTTTTAAGGTTTAAATCGAGTTAAATGTACTATAAAAGTGACAAAAATCAAAACTTTTTTAAATATTTTTTCAGATTGATTTTAGCTTTCCATGCTACCTTGGGACCAGAACCCTTCCCGGAGGGGGAGGTACGGAAAGGATTGGCACGGTATGAGCGAAAAACGACTGGACCGGGAGACGGAAGCAATCTCCGTGGGGGAGCAGGAGCCCGCCGGAGCAGCTCCCTCTCCCAAAGGGGGCCGTCTCCGCGGCGGCTGGAAGACGCTGTGGAAGGGGCGGAAACGGAAGGCGCTGGCGCTGCTTCTGGTGGTGGCCATCGCAGGCGGCGTGGTGGTCTGGAAGGGCCGCGGACAGACGGCCTCCGCAGCGGCGGCGTATCAGGAGGCATCGGTGGAGCGCCGCTCCATCACCAATTCCCTCTCCTCCAGCGGCACGTTGGAGCCGGCGGACTCCTATACCGTCAATACGCTGGTCTCCGGCGAGATCCTCAGCGATACCTTTGAAAAGGGCGACCAGGTGGAGGAGGGGCAGCTGCTCTATACCATCGATTCCTCCGACGCGGCCAGCAGCCAGACCCAGGCGCAGAACAGCTACCGTCAGGCCCAGACCTCCTATGAGCAGGCGGTGAAGGCCAAGTATCCCGAGGCGGACCTGACCGGCACCGTCAGTGAGGTGTATGTCAACGAGGGGGACAGCGTCAGCGCAGGCACGGAGCTTCTCAAGATCGTGGCGGACGAGAACATGTACATCGACTTCTCCTTCACCTATGCCGACAGCGGCGACTTTTACATCGGCCAGACCGCCACGGTCTTTATCGACGGCTTCGCCGGGACCCTCACCGGAACGGTCACCGCGGTGTCCAGCTCCTCCGCGGCGGTGTCCACCGGCGTGCCGCTGACCACGGTCCGGGTGCGGCTGACCAACCCCGGCCTTCTGACCTCCGACTACACTGCCAGCGCCGTCATCGGCAGCTACTCCAGCTACGGCCAGGCGTCCATCAAGGTGGGGGCCAGCAGCGTCATCACGGCGGAGACCTCCGGCAAGGTCAGCGGCTTCAACTGGCTGGTGGGCGACACCATCGCCAGCGGGGACCGGATCTGCACCATCACCGGCGACACGGTGGACAACTCCATCGAAAACGCCCGCATCAGCGTCAGCAACGCTGCCACCAGCCTGGAAAACGCCCAGGAGAACCTGGAGGACTACTCTGTCACCGCGCCCATCTCCGGCACCGTGGTCACCAAGACCGCCAAGGCCGGGGACAACATCGAGGGCGGCTCCGACAGCACCCTGTGCGTCATCTACGACCTGAGCTATCTGGAGATGACCATGTCCATCGACGAGCTGGACATCAGCTCCGTGGAGGTGGGCCAGGAGGTCCAGATCACCGCCGACGCCGTGGAGGGCCAGACCTATACCGGCGTGGTGACGGAGGTGTCCGTGGCAGGCACCACCTCCGGCGGCATCACCACCTACCCGGTCACCGTCCGCATCGACGAGACCGACGGCCTGCTGCCGGGCATGAACGTGGACGCGGAGATCGTCATCTCCTCGGCGGACGATGTGCTGGCGATCCCCAGCGCCGCCGTGAACCGGGGCGACACGGTGCTGATCACCGCCGACTCCCCCAGCGCCGCCAATGCCCTGGACCAGGAGGCCCCGGAGGGCTATGTCTACGTGTCCGTGGAGACCGGCGTCAGCGATGACAGCTACATCGAGATCACCTCCGGCCTGCAGGAGGGGGACACGGTGGCTTATATCCAGACGGCATCCTCGTCCTCCTCTGACAGCGGCATGATGATGGGCGGCATGGCCGGCGGAATGCCCAGCGGCGGCGGGATGCCCTCCGGCGGAGGCGGTATGGGCGGCGGTATGCCGGGAGGCTTCTGATGAGCAGTCTGATCGAATTCCGGGAGGTGTGCAAGTACTACCAGATGGGTGACACCACGGTCAAGGCGGCGGACCGCATCTCCTTTCAAATTCAAAAGGGGGAGTTCGTGGCCATCGTGGGCCAGTCCGGCTCCGGCAAATCCACCTGCATGAACATCATCGGCTGCCTGGACGTGCCCACCTCCGGCACCTATCTGCTGGACGGCCAGGACGTGGGCCAGATGGACAAAAACCAGCTGGCCGCCATCCGCAACAAGATGCTGGGCTTCATCTTTCAGCAGTACAACCTGCTGCCCAAGCTGACGCTGCAGGAGAATGTGGAGGTGCCCCTGATGTACGCCGGCATCCCCAAGCCGGAGCGGCACGAACGGTCTCGGATCGCCCTGGAGATGGTGGGACTGGGCGATAAACTGAATCACAAGTCCATGCAGCTCTCCGGCGGCCAGCAGCAGCGGGTGTCCATCGCCCGGGCCCTGGCCGGGGACCCGGCGGTGATCCTGGCCGACGAGCCCACCGGCGCCCTGGACTCCCACACGGGCCGGGAGGTGCTGACCATGCTGCAGCAGCTCCACGCCGCGGGGAACACCGTGGTGCTCATCACCCACGACAACTCCATCGCCGTCCAGGCCCAGCGGATTATCCGGCTGGAGGACGGCCATGTGGTCTACGACGGGGACGCCAGTGCGCCTGAGGCAGTGGTGACTCCCAATCTCGCCGGAAGGGGGAAGGCGGTATGAATCTGGCCGAGACCTTTCAGATGGCGGTCCAGAATATCCTCAGCAGCAAGATGCGGACCTTCCTCACCATGCTGGGCATCATCATCGGCGTGTGCGCGGTCATCGTCATCGTGGGCCTGGGCAACGGGATGCAGGGCTACATCGAGGACAGCTTTGCCGACATGGGCACCGACTCCCTGACGGTGATGATCGCCGGCCGGGGCTCCTCCCGCACCGTCTCCGAGGAGGAGATGTACCAGCTGGTGGAGGACAACAGCGATATATTCAAGCAGATCTCCCCCACGGTCGCCATGACCGGCTTTGCCAAGGTTGGCAGCGACACCCTGGGCGCGACCTCCATCACCGGCGTCAGCGAGGATTACTTCTCTATGAAGGGCTATGAGATCGCCCAGGGCCGGGGACTCCAGTACACGGACATGACCGGCCGGAAAAAGGTCTGCGTCGTCGGGCAGTACCTGAACCAGGCCTACTACGGCGGCAGCGCCGTGGGCCAGACCCTGAAGGTGGGGGGCACCACCTTCACCATCGTGGGGGTCATGGCCATGGAGGGCTCCGAGCTGGAGGAGGGCGGCACCGACGACTGCGTGTTCGTCCCCTACTCCACCGCGGCCCGGCTCAGCTTCACCGGCACCATCTCCAGCTACACCATTACGGTCCAGGACACGGACCACATCGCCGAGGCCAAGACCACCCTGGAGGATGCCCTCTACCAGATTTTTGAGGATGACGACGCCTACACCGTCACCAGCATGGCGGAGATGGTGGAGGAGATGAACTCCATGGTGAACATGGTCATCTACATCCTGGCGGGCATCGCGGCCATCAGCCTGGTGGTGGGCGGCATCGGCATCATGAACATCATGCTGGTGTCCGTTACGGAGCGGACGAGAGAGATCGGCATCCGCAAGGCCCTGGGGGCCCGGGAGAGCGCCATCATGCGCCAGTTCGTCATCGAGGCGGCCACCACCTCCTCCCTGGGCGGCGTACTGGGGATCGCCCTGGGCTTCGCCCTCTCGGCGGCGGCCACGGCGATCGTTGCCAACGTCATGCCGGACACCCCCATCACCGTCAGCCCCAGCATGGCGGCGGTCCTGATCGCCTTTGGCGTCTCCGCGGGTATCGGCATCGCCTTTGGATACCTCCCCGCCAAAAAGGCCGCGGTGCTGAATCCCATCGACGCGCTGCGGTATGACTGAGACGCCACCCGCATCCGCTCCTTCCGGCGGCGGGTCCCCATCCGGGGGGCCTGCCGCCGTTTTTCTTGCCAGCCGGGCCCGGCCGTGGTACAATGGCCGCGAAACAACCGGCCCTTTGGCCGGAGAGAGGTTCTGTGAAAAGAGGAGACCGCCATGAGGGAGATCAGAAAGAAGCGTGCGGTGGCCACGGAAGTCCGCCGGGAGAGGAAGTGGTCGATGCAGTAAAAAACGGAGGAGATCCTATGAATGATACCATCCGCGCGCTGGGCCTGCCGGACCCCGACGCGGTTTTTCCCAACGAATACGGCACATCCTGCTATATCAAAAATGTGGTGACGGCCCCGAACATCCAGATCGGGGACTACACCTACTACGACGATCCGGTGGATCCTGCGGGGTTTGAACGGAACAACGTCCTGTTCAACTATCCGGAGTTCGGGGACCGGCTCATCATCGGCAAGTTCTGCTCCATCGCCGCCGGGACCCAGTTCATCATGGGCCCGGCCAACCACCGGACCAGCAGCGTCAGCACCTACCCCTTCCAGGTGTTCGGCGGGGCGTGGGCCGCGCTGGCGCCGCCCCACCTGGACCAGCTGCCCCGGAAGGGGGACATCGTGGTGGGCAACGACGTGTGGATCGGACGGGAGAGCGTGATCCTGCCGGGGGTCCACATCGGCGACGGCGCCATCATCGCGGCCCGCTCCGTGGTGGCGAAGGATGTGCCCGCCTACACCGTGGCGGGCGGCAACCCGGTCCGCGTGCTGAAGCAGCGGTTCCCGGAGGATCTGGTCCAGATGCTTCTGGCGTGGCGGTGGTGGGACCTGCCCCCCGCAGAGCTGGCGGAGGCCGTGCCCCTGCTGTGTGACCCGGATCTGGACGCGGTGCGGTCCGCAATCCGGCAGCGCCTGGGAATGGCGGAGTGAGCGCCTGCGTGCCAAAAAGTCCCGGCCCTTTTTAGGGCCGGGACTTCTGTTTTTTTACGGAGCGCCGTCTTCCTGGGGTTCGATCATATAGGACGGCAGACTCCGGCGGCAGCCGTTCTTCTCATAGAAGCCCTCCGCCCCCGGCTGGGCACCGAAGTACAGCCGCGTGGGGGTGTGCTCCCCGGCCAGCTGCAGCAGCCGGCTGCCGATGCCCCGCCGCTGGTACGCCGGAAGGACCAGCAGCTCCGTGATGGTGCCGAAAAAGCAGCCGTCGGTGAGGATCCGCAGGCAGCCCACCAGCTGTCCGCTGTCCCGGGCGGTGATGTTCAGGGTCCGCGCCAGGGCGGACCGGGTCTTCTCCACATCGTAGTCCCCCGGCCAGACCTGATCCACAAAGGCCAGAAATCCCTCCGGCGTGAGAGAGCGGTCGTCCACCCGATATTCCATCGTGTTGTCCTCCTCAAAGCAGTTGTCGCGCGCGGCCGGGGATCACGCCTCCGCGATCTCCCGCATCAGGGCGATCTCCCGGGCATAGCCGGGCAGGTCGTTGGGGGTCTCCAGACAGAAGGGCAGGCCCTTCAGCGCCGGATGGCGGACGATCCGCCCCAGCGCCTCCAGTCCGATGGCTCCCTCCCCCAGGCAGGCGTGGCGGTCCTTGCGGCTGCCGGGGGGATTCTTGCTGTCGTTCAAATGGATCGCCTTCAGCCGCCGGAGGCCGATGATCCGGTCAAATTCCGTCAGCACCCCGTCCAGGTCGTGGATGATGTCGTATCCCCCGTCGGACACGTGGCAGGTGTCCAGGCAGACGCCCACCTTGTCGGAGAGCTCCACCCGGTCCAGAATGGCCCGCAGCTCCTCAAAGCGGCCGCCCACCTCGCTGCCCTTGCCTGCCATGGTCTCCAGCAGGACCGTGGTGGACTGGCCCGGCCGGAGGATGGCGTTGAGCCCCTCCGCGATGAACGCGATGCCGGCCTCGCTCCCCTGCCCCACATGGCTGCCGGGATGGAAGTTGTAATACTGCCCCGGCAGATGCTCCAGCCTGGCCAGGTCGTCCGCCATGGTCTCCCGGGCGAATATCCGGTTCTTCTCCTCTGCGCCGCAGAGGTTCAGGGTATAGGGGGCGTGGGCGACGATGGGGCCGAAGCCATGCCGGGCCAGCAGGTCCCGCAGGGCCGCGGCGTCCGCCGGGTCCAGGTCCTTGGCCCGGCTGCCCCGGGGGGTGCGGGTGAAGAATTGAAAGGTGTTGGCTCCCAGCTCCAGCGCCTGGCGGCCCATGGCCGCAAAGCCCTTGGAGGAGGACAGATGGCAGCCGATGTACAGCATGGCGGCGCCTCCTTCTCTCGGTCTGTACTGCTCCGCATCCGCCGGAAGGCGGGAGGAGTTTGCACTCTATCATACCACATGGCCGCCGCCCATGCACGGGCAAAAGCAACAAAAAAATGGGGTCCGCCGGCCGAAACCGGTGGACCCCGCTGAGACGCTGCCGGACGCTGGTAAAACGGCGGCCCCGTCCGGCGGGAACCTTATATGTTTCGGGAGAGCGGATCGGCTTCATCATCTGTGATGAAGAGCTCCTCCGCCTTCTGCTGCGCATCGATCAGCCGGGCCTGGAGCCGGCGCAGGGATTCCTCCGCATCGGTGATGGCGTTGAAGAGCAACAGATATTCCTTGGAGACCTTCTGCATTTGGTATTCATCCTTTCTAAACCGCCACAAGATCTGGGGACTGCCCTTATCATACACAAAGGCCGGGCGGGATTCTGTCTGAATCTGTCGAGATACCCAAGGTTTTGCAAAAAATTCAAAAACCAACACAAAATAGCAGGGATTTTCGAAAAAGCGGAAAAAATCCGGGGGCTTTTGCCGGAAAAAATGGAAACGGCAGAAACGGCGGAAAAAAGCGGCCCGCGTCAAGCGCGGGCCGCTCCGGAATGCAAGTCAGGTCTCGGGCTGCTCCAGCTCCCGCAGGCCGGCGATATCGCCCACCGGCAGGGAGAACACCAGGGACTGGGCGGCGCTCTGGATGCCCGCGTTGGCCATGATGGCCTTCATAATGGGCTTCTTCGCCTCGCTCCGGGTCAGGATGAAGACCATCTCCTGCTCCGACGCGATGGACACGCCGAAAAACTTCCGCACCAGATCCGTGCCGGTGCCCTTGGCGTGGATCACGGTGCCGCCGGTGGCGCCCGCCTCCCGGGCGGCGTCCATCACCAGGTCCGTGGATCCCTGGTTGGCAATGACCACGATCAGATCGTGAGTGATCTCCCGTTCCATAGCAGCTTCTCCCTCCTGTTCATGCAGCAGATATTCCTTGGCGGTGGATCCGCCGATGCTGTTCACCGGCACAGTCATCAAAACGCCCTGGCCGGGCACGTCCAGCCACAGGTCCCGGGCCGCCTGGCGCACCAGCCGGGGGGACCGGGGGGACACGCAGAACAGCACGGCCTTCTCCGTGGCCTCCAGGCCGAGGAAGTCCAGCACCTCCGTGGTGGCGGTGCCCTGGCCCAGAGCCGTCAGCACCAGCGAGATCCCGTGGGTCCGGAACCAGGCGGCGAACTGCTCCGCCCGGCTGCGGTCGGTGATGGTGATGAACAAATCGACGCCCTGCATGGCGGTCTCTCCTCTCTTTACGATGTCGGACGGACCGCTCACAGCTCGATGATCTCCTCGTCCACCGGGGTGGGAGGCGTCTCCTGAGCGGCTCTCTTCATCTTGAACTGATACATAAGGCCCAGCATCTGGATGGTCAGCAGCGGCGTCATGGCCACCATGGCCACCACGCCGAAGGCGTCCGTCACCACATTGCCGCCCAAGGCCTCGCAGGCGCCCTGGGCAAAGGGCAGCAGAAAGGTGGCCGTCATGGGACCGGAGGCCACGCCGCCGGAGTCAAAGGCAATGGCGGTGAAGATTTTGGGGACGAAAAAGGACATGGTGATGGCGGCCAGATACCCCGGCACCACCAGCCAGAAAATGGAGATCCCGGTCATCACCCGCACCATGGCCAGGCCGATGGAAACCGCCACGCCGATGGAGAGGCTGGTGCTCATGGCCTTGCCGGGAATGGCACCGGAGGTGATCTCCTCCACCTGCTTGTTCAGCACGTGGACCGCGGGCTCCGCCTGGACGATGAACCAGCCCATCAGCATTCCGATGGGAATCAGGATCCAGTTGAAGGACAGGCCGGCGATCTGGCGGCTGAGATAGCTGGCCGCCGGCATGAAGCCCACGTTGGCGCCCGTGAGAAACAGGACCAAACCCAAATAAGTATACAGGATGCCGATGACAATTTTCAATACCTTTTTCTTCTTTAATTTCAGGGACACCACCTGAAAAATGGCGAAGAACAGCGCGATGGGGGCCAGACACACCGCCACCTCGCTGAGATACGCCGGCAGCTCCACCTGGAACACGTGCCACAGGGCCCGGCTGTCCGCCACGGAGGGGATCTCCACCGGGGTGTAGACGCCCGCGCCCGGATAGATCAGGGCCAGCACCATCACCGCCAGGATGGGTCCCACGGAACAGAGGGCCACCAGGCCGAAGCTGTCCTGGGCAGCGTTCTCGTCGCTGCGGATGGAGGCCACGCCCACGCCCAGGGCCATGATGAAGGGCACAGTCATGGGGCCCGTGGTAACACCGCCGGAGTCAAAGGCGATGGCCAGGAAGTCCTCCGGCACAAAAAAGGCCACGGCAAACACGATGATGTAGAAAAACACCAGCATCCGGTTCAGCGGGATGCAGAACAGAATGCGCAGCATGGCGATCACCAGAAAGATGCCCACACCCACAGCCACGGCGCCCACCAGGATGGCATTGGGCACACCCGGCACCTGCTGGGCCAGCACCTGCAGATCCGGCTCCGACACGGTGACGATGACACCCATCAGAAAGCCCACGGCGGCCACGATCCAGAGCTTGCGGGACCGGGTCATGGCGGCGCCGACCCGCTCGCCGATGGGGGTCATGGCGGTGTCAGCACCCAGGGAGAACAGGCCGATCCCCAGGATGACCATGACGGCACCGATCAGAAAGGCCAGCAGCGTCTCCGGCGGGATGGGGGCGACTGTGAAGCTGAGGATCAGCACGATCACCGTGATGGGGACCACGGAGGCCAGCGCCTCCCGCAGCTTTTCCCAAAGGATGGTTTTGCTTCTTCCCAGACGTTCCTGCCACTGTTTCTGTCTTTTCCACGGCAATCTCATCACCTCTCCAAAATTCATACAATTTATATAGATATAATCATAATATCATAAAAAGCGGGTTGGCAGTGCCGAAAAACAAGAAATTCACAAAATCTTTACAGGTGGCCGGAAGATTCCTTTTTTCTCCGATCTGTGCTATGCTGTACCATATCACCTTGACAGGAGTGCGCAGGATGAAGAAGAGTCTTTACGACAACGAGACGTTTTTTGAAAAATACAGCCAGATGGACCGCTCCCGCCTGGGACTGGCCGGCGCCGGGGAGTGGGAGTCCCTGGAGCCCCTGCTGCCGGACTTTGCCGGGAAGCGGGTGCTGGACCTGGGCTGCGGCTATGGCTGGCACTGCATTTACGCGGCGGAGCACGGCGCCGCATCCGTCACAGGCGTGGATCTGTCGGAGAAGATGCTGGCTGTGGCCCGGGAGAAGACCGCGGCCCCGCAGGTGACCTATCTCCGCGGGGACATGGGGGCCGTGGAGTTCCCGCCGGAGAGCTTCGACGTGGTCCTCAGCTCCCTGGCCATCCACTACCTCCCCTCGTTCACGGACTTTCTGAACCGGGTGCGGCAGTGCCTGGTGCCCGGCGGGGACTTTGTGTTTTCCGTGGAGCACCCCATCTTCACCGCCGCCGGTCCCCAGGACTGGTACTACGGCCCGGACGGCACGCCCCTCCACTTCCCGGTGGACCGGTACTTCGAGGAGGGACGGCGCACCGCCCGCTTTCTGGGGGAGGATGTGACCAAGTACCACCGCACCCTCACCACCTATCTGGACGGCCTGCTCACCGGCGGATTCCAGCTGCTGCGGGTGGTGGAGCCCCAGCCGCCGGCGCGGATGCTGGACCAGCCGGGAATGCGGGACGAGCTCCGCCGCCCCATGATGCTGCTGGTCTCCGCCCGGAAGCGGACGGAGTGACCGCGCAGAAAACCGGCGCGGCGCGGCAGGCCCGGATGAAAAACTGCTGGAAGATCATGCACATACAGAAAGGAAGGACTGCCCCATGAAAACAGGTCTGGTGCTGGAGGGCGGCGCGCTGCGGACGATTTTCTCCTCCGGCGTGTGCGACGCTTTTTTGAACGAGGGACTGCCCATGCCGGACTACACCATCGGCGTCTCCGCCGGGATCGCCTACGGCGTCAGCTACCTCTCCCGGCAGAAGCGGCGGAATCTCCAGCTGCTGATGCACTACGCCAACGACCGGCGGTACATGGGCTGGGGGAATTTCCTTGATCCCCGGAACCGCAGCTACTTCGGGCTGAAGTTCGCCTACGAGACCATTCCCAACGAGCTGGTGCCCTTTGACTACGACACCTTCGAGGCGTATCCCGGCCAGGTGGAGGCGGTGGTCACCAACCTGCCGACGGGCCGGGCCGAGTACCGGGAGGTCCCCCGGCGGGACGCCAGCTTCCTCCTGCTCCAGGCCACCTGCGCCATGCCCGTGCTGTTCCAGCCCATCCGGCTGGACGGCGGCGACCCCTATCTGGACGGGGGCTGCTCCGACGCCATTCCCTGGAAGCGGGCGCTGGAGGCGGGCTGCGACCGGGTGGTGGTGGTCCTGACCCGGGAGCGGAGCTATCGGAAAGAGCCGGAACAGCTGATGCCCCTGTTCCGGCGGGTGTACCGCAAATACCCCGCCTTTCTGGAGGACCTGCGGACCCGGGCGGAGCGCTACAACCAGTGCCGGGAGGAGCTGTTCGCCCTGGAGCGGGAGGGCCGGGTGCTGGTGATCGCGCCGGCGGACACCCGGGGCTTCTCCCGCACGGAGCGGGACCGGCAGAAGATCCTGGCCCTCTGGCAGGACGGCTTCTTCGCCGGCTGCCGGGCTGCGGAGGCGGTGCGGGACTTCTGGACGGGAGAGGCGTCTTCCGCCGGGACGCCGGAATAACAGCAGCAGACCGCCGCCCACCAAAAGGTGGGCGGCGGTTTCCTCTTGGCGGAAGTGGTTTTGCACAAGAAATCCGTGCTGCCTTTTTGCGTTTTACCATGTTTTTACGCAAATTTTACAAAATCTTAGAAATCCTCTTTCCAGCGTGCCGGTTTGCATATATAATGTTGGAGCGCAGTATACATGACAGAATCGGACCGGCCGTGCGGCCGGCCTGGAATACTGGGAAAGGAAAGCGCAGCTATGGACATTTTCTCCGTCTTTACCCTCTGCGGCGGCCTGGCGTTCTTCTTGTACGGCATGACCGTCATGTCCAAGAGCCTGGAAAAGATGGCCGGCGGCAAGCTGGAGCGGATGCTCAAGCGCATGACCTCCAACCCCTTCAAGAGCCTGCTGCTGGGTGCGGGCATCACCATCGCCATCCAGTCCTCCTCCGCCATGACGGTGATGCTGGTGGGCCTGGTGAACTCCGGCGTCATGGAGCTGGGACAGACCATCGGCGTCATCATGGGCTCCAACATCGGCACCACCCTGACGGCGTGGATTCTGTCCCTCACAGGCATCGAGAGCGAGAACGTCTTTGTGAATCTTCTGAAGCCGGAGAACTTCTCCCCCCTGATCGCTCTGGCCGGCATCCTGCTGATCATGGGCTCCAAGCGCCAGCGGCGCCGGGACGTGGGGCGCATCATGATGGGCTTTGCCATTTTGATGTACGGCATGGAGCTGATGAGCGGCGCCGTCAGCCCCCTGGCGGAGATGCCCCAGTTCGCCGGTCTTCTCACCGCCTTCCGAAATCCCCTGCTGGGCGTGCTGGTGGGCGCGGTATTCACCGGGATCATCCAGTCCTCCGCCGCCTCCGTGGCCATTCTGCAGGCCCTGGCCATGACCGGTTCCATCACCTACGGCATGGCCATCCCCATCATCATGGGGCAGAACATCGGCACCTGCGTCACGGCCCTCATCAGCTCCATCGGCGTCAACCGCAACGCCAAGCGGGTGGCGGTGGTCCACATCTCCTTCAACGTCATCGGCACCGCCGTGTGCCTGATCCTGTTCTACGGCGGCGACCTGATCTTCCACTTTGCCTTTATGAATCAGGTCGTGGGGGCCGTGGGCATCGCCTTCTGCCACACCGCCTTCAACGTGTTCACCACCATCCTGCTCCTGCCCTTCTCCCGCCAGCTGGAAAAGCTGGCGCGGAGACTGGTCCGGACGGAAAAGGCAGGCGAGAGCTTCGCCTTCCTGGATCCCCTGCTGCTGCGGACCCCCGGCGCGGCGGTCAGCGAGAGCGTTGCCGTGGCAGGCCGCATGGGACAAGCCGCCCGGGAGAACATCTGCCTGGCGACGGACCAGCTCTCCCAGTACAGCCGGGAGCGGGAGACCCAGATCCTGCAGAACGAGGACAAGCTGGACATTTACGAGGACCGGCTGAGCAGCTACCTGGTGGAGGTCTCTCAGCACGGGCTGTCCATGCAGGACATGCGCACCGTCTCCCGCCTGCTCCACGCCATCGGGGACTTCGAGCGGATCGGCGACCATGCCGTGAACATCCAGGAGTCCGCCCAGGAGCTCCACGACAAGGAGCTCCGGTTCTCCGACAGCGCCCGGGAGGAGCTGCAGGTGCTGCTCTCCGCGCTGGATGACATCCTGGACCTGACCCTCCGCAGCTTCCAGGCGGCGGACGTGGAGACCGCCCGCCGGGTGGAGCCTCTGGAGGAGACCATCGACCAGCTGATCGAGGAGATCCGAAGCCGCCATATCCAGCGGCTTCAGTCGGGCCAGTGCACCATCCAGATGGGCTTTGTGCTCAGCGACCTGCTGACCAACATCGAGCGGGTGTCCGACCACTGCTCCAACATCGCCGTCAGCGTCATTGAAGAGCGCTCCGGCGGCCCCGGCCGTCACGCCTACCTGCAGGAGGTGAAGGCCGGCGGCGCCTTCGGCGAGGACCTGCGGCGCGACCGGAAGAGATACCATCTCCCCGAGGCATGACAAAAAGCGGACAGGCCCTGTGTCTACCAGACACAGGGCCTGTTTTTTGCCATTCAGGTATAGCCGTCCCCTGTCGGAGGGAAAATACCCCTATCTCACCGAAAACAGGAGGAATCCGTATGTCTGTGGATCTGAAGAACAGCGAGACCCTGAAAAACCTCATGCGGGCCTTTGCCGGCGAAAGCCAGGCCCGGAACCGCTACACCTTTGCCGCCTCCGTCTGCCGCCAGCAGAAGCTGCACGTGGTGGAGGCGGTGTTCCGCTTCACGGCGGACCAGGAGAAGGAGCACGCGGAGATTTTTTACAACCACATGAAAGAGGTGGAGGGCCAGACTGTGGCCATCGACGGCACCTATCCCGTGGACCTGACCAACGATGTGAAGGAGCTGCTCCGCAAGGCGCAGCACAACGAGTACGAGGAGCACGACCCGGTGTACAAGACCTTCGGCGACGTGGCCCAGCAGGAGGGATTTTCCGCTGTGGCGGCCTCCTTCCACAAGATCGCGGAGATCGAGGAGGCCCATGGCAACCGCTTCGGCCGGCTGGCGGATCTGCTGGAACAGGGAAAGCTGTTCGTCTCCGACGTCCAGTGCGCCTGGATGTGCCTGAACTGCGGCTATATCTTCGAGGGGACGGCAGCCCCCAAGGCCTGCCCTGTGTGCCAGCACGACCAGGGCTTTTTCGTGCGGCTGGAGATGGCGCCTTTCGGCGATGCGGTGCTGAAAAAATGAATCGGGATCCCAAGGCGGGGAGGCCGGAAAAAGCGGCCTCCCCGCCCTCTTTGCGGGCGGATCTGAATATTCACTCTTTTATTCACCTGCAATATACATCCACACTGGAAATATTCACAAATTTTGGGCTGTTTCTCAGGGATTGAACCGGATAAAATGGAACACTTCACCAATACAAGCAAATAAATATTCATTTTTACACGAAAATCTATTGACAAGAAGGAGGGAACGTGATAAGGTAAGGCATGTTCCGGCGGGAGGTGCTTCCTCTCCTGGAAATTCAGAGAAAACCGCCCCGCGACCGCGGGAGTATGAAAAAGGGAGATTGCGATACCATGAAGAAGTTTCTTGCATTGATTCTGACGCTGGCCATGGCCCTGTCCGTCACGGCCTGCGGCGGCAGCGACGACGCTGCGGACGACACCGCCGACGGCGAGGGCGCCGGCACCGAGGAGACCGTGGACTACGCCGCCATGACCGACGACGAGCTGAAGGCCGCCATCACCACCGTGGAGGACGGGAAGCTCACCGTCGCCACCAGCCCGGACTTTGCCCCTTATGAGTTCTACGCCATTGATGAGAACGGCGATCCTCAGCTGGCCGGCTTTGATATGGATCTGGCCCAGTATATCGCCGACTACCTGGGCCTGTCCCTGGAGATCATTCCCATGGACTTTGACGGCACCATCATGGAGCTGCAGAACGGCAACGTGGACCTGGGCATGGCCGGATACTCCCCCGATCCCAAGCGTGCCGACAGCATGGACTTCTCTGACATCTACATCACCGGCGGCCAGTCCTTCGTGTGCGTGGAGTCCAACAAGGACCTGTTCACCTCTCTGGAGGACGCCAACAATGCCGACTATCAGATCGGCGCTCAGGTAGGCTCCATCCAGGCGGATCTGGCCCATGAGAACACCCCGGACGCTGATATCATCGAGCTGTCCAAGGTGCCCGACATCATCGCCGAGCTGGTGACCGGCAAGCTGGACGGCGCCTTTATCGAGACCATGGTGGCCGAGAGCTATGCCACCCAGTATCCCGAGCTGTGCCTGGTGCTGGAGGTCCCCTATGACGCCGAGGGCTCCGTGGTGGGCGTCACCAAGGGCAACGCCGCTCTGCTGGAGGGTGTAAACCGCGCCATCGCCGCCGCCAAGGAGGATGGCTCCTTCGATCAGTATGTGCTTACGGCCAACGAGCTGGCTTCCGGCGACATCATCGAGGGCCTGGTGGACGAAAACGGCGAGGCCGTTCAGTAAGCTTGTAAAACCTTCAATTCCTCCCTGCGGCTGCGCAGGGAGGAATTGGCCGCTTTCTCATATATTCTGGAAAGATAGAAGGAGGAACCGCCCGTGTTCACAGCCGCCGGTTTCGAAAGAACCTGGGAGTACATAGACCTTTTCAAAGAGGGCTTGATCTGTACCGTCTCCCTCTCCCTGCTGACCGTGATTTTCGGTTTTGTCCTGGCACTGCTTCTGGCCATCATGCGGCTGTCCAATGTGCGGCCGTTTCGCTTTCTGGGGCTGACCAAGGACGGCCACCTCCGGGAACAGGGCGCGCTGATGGTCCTCAGCAGATTCAACCCCCTCAGCTTCATCGCCACGGTTTACGTGGAAGTCTTCCGGGCCACCCCCATGCTGGTTCAGCTTTTCATGGTCTATTATGTGGTGTTCGGAGATATTGATCTGCCCTCTTTCAAGATCTTCGGGACCATTCGCTTTGAACGGTTCCTCCCGGGCGTGATTGCCCTGTCCCTGAACTCCGGAGCCTATCTTTCCGAGATCATCCGCTCCGGCATCCAGTCCATCGACGGCGGCCAGACGGAGGCGGCGCGGTCCCTGGGACTCAGCCAGGTGCAGAACATGCGGTTCGTGATTCTGCCGCAGGCCATCAAGAATATCCTGCCTGCCATCGCCAACGAGTTCGTCACCATCATCAAGGAGTCCTCTATCTGCTATACCATCGGCGTTCAGGAGATCATGTACGCGGTTTCCTCCATCAAGGGCGCGACCTACCGCATTGCGGAACCGCTTGTGGTGGCTGCCTGCGTGTACTTCTGCCTGACGTTCCCCACCAGCAAGATCATTGCCTACTTCGAAAGGAGAATGAGCCGTGGCGATCGGAGATAGTCTGATCCAGGTCAAGGACCTGAAGAAATACTATAACAAAGGCGCCATCAAGGCTCTGGACGGCGTCACCGTGGACATTGACCGGGGAGACGTGGTGGTGGTCATCGGCCCCTCCGGCTCCGGCAAGTCCACGTTCCTCCGCAGCCTGAACCTGCTGGAGGAGCCCACCGGCGGCTCCATTCTCTTCGATGGGGTGGACATCACCAAAAAGAAGATGAAGAATGCCGAGGGCAAAATGGTGAAAGTGAACATCGACGAGCACCGCCAGAAGATGGGCATGGTGTTCCAGCACTTCAACCTCTTCCCCCACATGACCATTATGGACAACATGACCCTGGCCCCTATCCAGGTCAAGCACATGGACAAGGGCGAGGCGGAGAAAAAGGCCCTGGCCCTGCTGGACCGGGTGGGCCTCCAGGACCGGGCCGGCGCCTATCCCATCCAGCTCTCCGGCGGCCAGAAGCAG
>DWXY01000058.1 GCA_019118935.1 Candidatus Oscillibacter pullicola | reverse complement strand
AAAAAATCCTGATCCATGAGGCAGTCAAAGACGGCGAGGGAAACCGGGTCCAGGAAATCGAAATCTTTTACCGCTTTGTCGGCAATATAGACCAGCTTTCCAAGCCCGTATCTTTAACTGCGTGAACCGGGAAACTCCTACCCGGACATCACCCTGCTGCCGGTGCTGGCCCGGACGCTGCGGGTGGACCTGAACACCCTGCTGTCCTTTCAGGAGGACTTGACGGAGACGGAGATCGCACAGTTTTTGAACCGGCTGTACGAGGTGTCCCGGACCGAGGGGTGCGGCGCGGCCTTTTCCCTGGCAGAGGAGAAGCTGCGCCAGTTCCCCAACAGCGACGCTCTGGCATACAGCGCAGCGGGGCTGCTGGAGGGCCTTCTGACCCTATTCCCCGACACCGATGAGACAGCGCGGTCCGGCCGGGAGGACTTTGTCGCCGGCCTGTACGAGCGGGCCGCCCAGAGCGCGGACCCCAAGATCCGGGAGTGGGCGACCTATACCGTGGCGAGCCGCTGCATCGCCCGGGGGGAGCTGGACCGGGCGGAGGCGCTGCTGGACCAGCTCTCCAACACCCACCGGGACAAGCGGGAGCTGCTGTCCGCCCTGCGGCGGAAGCAGGGGCGGACCGAGGAGGCCTGGACCCTGCTGGAGCGGGAGCTGTTCGACCGGGCCCACGGCATCCAGACCACGCTGCTGTCCCTGATCGAGATGGCCCTGGCGGAGGGAGACCGGCAGCGGGCCCGGGCCTTTTGCGACGCCGCCCGGCGGGCGGGAGAGGTTCTGGACCTGAGCGATTACGCGGTGCTGTCCGCTCCCTTCCAGCTGGCGGCGGCGGAGCAGGACGGCCCGGCGGCGCTGGACCTGCTGGACCGGCTGTTCCACAGCCTGACGGTGCCATGGGATCTGAGCGCCTCGCCCCTGTACCGGCATCTGGCAACCAAGGAGGCCGCCGGAGAGGCCCAGTCGGTGCTGCTGGAGCCCCTTCTGGACCAGGTGGAGGCGGACCCGGACTGCGCCTTCCTGCGGACGATGCCGGAGTATGGGGCGATGGTGGAGAAGTACCGGCGCGCCGCAGATGGGGAATGAGCTGGCGGGGCCCGCCGGGCGGCGGATGAAGCCGTCCGGTTCCCCCGGTGCCGGGGCGCGGAGCGCCGCAGCCCTGAATTCCCCGCGGACCGAGCGGGAAAAAGAAAAAGCGGAAGGACGAAAGTCCTTCCGCTTTCATGCGTCTCAGCCGAACAGGGCGTCGCCGCTCTTGAAGCCCAGGCCGGGGTGGAAGTCGAACTTCACCGCGCCCACGGCCACGTCGGGGCCCACGGCCCGCTGGATGCGGGCGATGCCCTCGTTGCCGAAGCCGGCGCACAGCTCCATGGCGGTGACGCCTTTGGCGGCCAGCTCCTTCGCGGCGGCCTCCGCCTCAGCGTAGGTCTTGCAGCCCACCACGTTCAGATGGATGCTGGGGGTGGACACCACGGTGCGGGTGGTCTCATCGGCATCGCCGATGAGGAAGAGGAATGCGGCTTGCAGTGCCATTGTTATGTAGACCTCCCTAAAAATCAAAAATCAGAGCGAACAGATAAGAGATGCCGCTTCCCGCGCGGCTCTCTTATCTGCGCATCTGTTATCTGGTATGTCACAGTCTGGTGACCACGGGGATGACCATGGGATTGCGCTTGGTGGTCTTGAACAGGTAGCTGCTGACGGCGGACTTGACGGAACCCTTCAGCTCCCCGTCGTCCCGGCCCCGCTTGCGGGAGACGTTCTCCGCCGCATCCCGGGCCACGCTCTGCAGCTCCTTCATCAGGTCCCCGGACTCCTTCACGTAGATGAAGCCCCGGGTGATGATCTCCGGCTCGCTGAGGAGGTTGCCGTCATGGGCGGAGATGGGCAGGACCACCACCACCATGCCGTCCTCTGCCAGGCGCTTGCGGTCCCGCATGACCACGGCGCCCACGTCGCCCACGCCGGAGCCGTCCACGTACACCTCGCCGGAGGGAACGGTGCCGCCCAGCTTGATGGTCTTGGCCGTGATCTCGATGACGGAGCCGTTGTCGGCAATGGCGATGTGGTTGCGGTCCATGCCCATGTCCTGGGCCAGCTGGGAGTGGATCTGGAGCATCCGCTGCTCACCGTGGAGGGGGATGAAGAATCGGGGTTTCGTCAGGGCATGGATGATCTTCAGCTCCTCCTGGCAGGCGTGGCCGGACACGTGGAGCATGTCGGCCCGGTCATAGACCACCTTGACGCCCTTGCGGAACAGCTCGTTGATGACCCGGGACACCGTCACCTCGTTGCCGGGAATGGCGCTGGCGGAGATGATGACCTTGTCCCCGGCGCCGATCTCCACCTGCTTGTGCTGGGAGAAGGCCATGCGGTACAGGGCGCTCATCTCCTCGCCCTGGCTGCCGGTGGTGACGATGACCTGCTTGTTCTTGGGCAGGCCCTTGATCCGGTTGATGTCCACCAGGGTGTTCTTGGGCACCTTCATATAGCCCAGCTCCGTGGAGACCTTCATGATGTTCTCCATGGACCGGCCCGTGACGGCCACCTTCCGGCCGAAGGCCGCGGCGGCGTCCAGCACCTGCTGGATCCGGTGGACGTTGGAGGCGAAGGTGGTGACGATGATCCGGTCCTCGCACCCCTGGAACTGGCGCTTGAAGGTGGCACCCACTGTCTTTTCAGAGGGGGTGAAGCCCGGACGCTCCACATTGGTGGAGTCCGCCAGCAGCGCCAGGACGCCCTCCTTCCCCAGCTCGCCGAAGCGGGCCAGGTCGATGACCTCCCCGTCGATGGGGGTGGAGTCGATCTTGAAGTCGCCGGTGTGGACGATGGTGCCCATGTGGGTGTGGATGGCGAAGGCCACGGAGTCGGCGATGGAGTGGTTCACGTGGATGAACTCCACGGTGAACTTGCCGGCCCGGACGCTCTTGCCCGGCTCCACGGTGATGAGCTTGGTGCTCTTCACCAGCCCGTGCTCCTCCAGCTTCAGCTTGATGAGCCCGGCGGTGAACCGGGTGCAGTAGATGGGCATGTTCAGCTGCTTGAGCACGTAGGGAATGGCGCCCACGTGGTCCTCGTGCCCGTGGGTGATGAACAGGCCCCGGATCCGGGCCCGGTTCTTGATGAGGTAGCTGACGTCGGGAATGATGAGGTCGATGCCGTACATGTCGTCCCCGGGGAAGGCCATGCCGCAGTCCACCACGATGATCTCGCCGCCGTACTCATAGGCGGTCATGTTCTTGCCGATCTCATTGAGACCGCCCAGGGGGATGATTTTCAGTTTTTCTGCCATAGATCGATGATACTCCTTTGAAAAAATATGTAAAATACCCCCATAACAGCGGAAATGGCGCAAAATGAGCGCACGCAAACAAGAGACGCCCGTAGCCTGCGCGGCCCCGTTTCGCCGGCAGGGGTTCGGTCACGTCATTCCGTTGAAACCGTATGGGGTTTTATTTGACTGAGGCGGAGCGGCGCTCCGCACCAGTGAAATACCATGTAAACGTGTAAAAAAGGCGGAAAAGCAGTTGCTTCTCGACGCGCACTTTGTTATACTGAAACGAAGGTGCGGCCCCGGCAGAGGCACGCCCCGCGGCGCTCCGGCAGCCGGCGGTCTGCCGCCGGCGGACACGGAAGGCCGCGCCATTCTGCCCCTAGTATAGCACAGGTCAAGCGTTTTGTATACATTTTTTTCAAGAAAACCAAAATGACCGGCGGAAGGGCCGGGGAAAGGGAGTGAAGGGACATGCGGGCAACGATCAAGATGATCGCGGAACGGGCGGGCGTCTCCATCGGCACGGTGGACCGGGTGCTCCACGACCGGCCGTATGTGAAGGAGGAAGTGCGCCGGCGGGTGCTGGAGGTGATGGAGGAGCTGGACTACCAGCCCAACCGGGTGGCCAGTGCCCTGGCCACCAGCGGCATGGCCCGGCATTTCGCCATCATCCAGCCCACGTGGGAGAGTTATGTGGGCGAGGCCATGGCCGCCGGCGTGGCGAAGTTCCGGCAGGACCGCCAGGACTACAACGTGAATGTCACCGTCCACCCGTACCGCCAGGGACGGATGGAGGACTGCCTGCACCTGCTGGACACACTGGCGGAGGAGGTCCAGGGCATCGCCCTATGCGCCGCGGACTGCCCCCAGGTGCGCCAGAAGCTGGAGCTCCTGGCGGAGCGGCGGGTTCCGGTGGTGACTTTCAACTCCGACATTGCAGGCGCCCGGCGGCTGTGCTACGTGGGAGAGGACGCCCACCACGCCGGCCGGGTGGCCGGGGACATCGCCGCCAAGTTCCTCAGGCCCGGGGACCGGGTGCTGCTGGTGTACGCCGACCACGGCTACGCCGGACACAAGGGCCGGGCGGACGGCTTTCTGGAGCGGCTGGCGGAGCGGGGCCTCCGGCGGGAGGACTGCCGGGTGGCAGAGACCCACGACGACTATGACGAGACGCTGGCGGCAGTGACCGCCGCCCTGGCGGAGGAGCCGGATCTGAAGTATATCTACATGGCCAACCGCTCCGTGCCCGCGTGCATGGAAGCCCTGCGCGGGGCCGGCCGGATGGGACAGGTGCGGGTCCTGGCCCACGACAACAGCCCGGAGACGCGGACCTTCCTGCGGGAGGGGCTGCTGGACTTCATCATTGACCAGAACCTGGCCTATCAGAGCCGCAAGGCCCTGTCACTGCTGTTCGACGCGGTGGTGGAGCACCGGGCGCCGGAGCGGGACTGCTTCTATCCGGAGAGTCCCATTCTCACGGCGGAGAACTGCTGAAAGACTTTCTCCGGCGCCGGTTTCCCGCGGAGGCCGACCCTGGAGAAAGCTGTTTTTGAGGAAAACTGTGTGCGCAAACAGAAGGAGATCCGTGTTATGGAACAGACGAGGAAACCGCTGCCTGGGGCGGTACTGCTGCTGGCGGCCCTGGGATTTGTGCTGGGGACCTGCGAATTTGTGATTGTAGGCATTCTGCCGGAGATCGCGGAGGGGCTGAACACCTCTCTGGCGGCAGTGGGAAAGCTGGTATCGGTGTTCGCCGCCTGCTACGCGGTGGGGACGCCTGTGATCACTGCCGCTACCGGCGGCATCTCCCGCCGGAAGCTCCTGGCGGCGCTGATGGGGGTGTTCCTCCTCACCAGTGCGGCGAGCTTCGCCGCCCCCAACGTGGCGGTGCTGTATGCCACCCGGGTGGTGGCGGCGCTGGTGTCCGGCACGCTGACCGCAGTGGCCATGCTCTACGCCAAGGAGGTCGCCGCCCCGGAGCAGACCGCCCGGGCCATCTCCCTGGTATACGGCGGCTTTTCCGTGGCAGCGGTGCTGGGAGTGCCCCTGGGCACCGCCGTGTGCCAGGTCCTGGGCTGGCGGTGGACCTTCGCCGTGATCCTGGCCATGGGCGCAGCGCTGCTGCCGCTGCTGCTGCGCTCCCTGCCCGCGGTGCCGGCGCAGGCGGACAGCGGGCTTCTGAAGTCCTTTTCCATCCTGCGGGACTCCCGGTGCTCCCTGTGTGTGGGGATGATCCTGTGCAGCGCCTCCGCCACCTACATCGTGTATACCTATCTTTCTCCGATCCTGACGGAGACGCTGGGCCTTCCGGAGGCGGCGGTGAGCCCCCTGCTGCTGGTGATGGGCGTGTGCAGCGCTGCCAGCAATCTCCTCTCCGGCCGGCTGGGGGAGCGGGGCGGCCTCCGGACCCTGCCCGCGGCCTTCGCCGCCCAGGCGGTGCTGTTTGCCCTGCTGCCGCTGCTGCTGGGAAACCGGTGGGCGGGCCTTGCGGGGGTCTTTGCCATGGGGCTGCTCATGTACCTGCTGAACACCCCAGCCCAGATGCACGCGCTGTCCCTGGCGGAGCGGGATTACCCCTTCGCCTCCAGCCTGTGTGCCTCCGTACAGCCGGTATCCTACAACTTCGGCATCGCCATCGGCTCCTTCATCGGCAGCGCCGTGCAGGAGGGGTGGGGATTCCGGCCCCTGGGCCTGCCGGCGGCAATGTTCGCCCTGGCGGCACTGGGGCTGAACCTGCTGCTTCTGCACGCCAACGGCCGCCGGACGGCCGCGGCGGCATCCTGAGGACATCAGAACAGGCCCGGGCCGGATCAGCCCGGGCCTGTTTTAACAGTTGCTTCTTGTGGGAAAAACTGCTATACTATTCTTTAGTATGGGTATGTATGCGTCCCTTTCAAAAGGAGACCTGATCGAGATGAACAACAAGAAGCTCTCCCGCCTGCTGGAGCCCAATCTCAAGCTCTATTTCCTCTGCATGATCGTCTTCGCGGCGGCCACCGCCACGGTGAGCCTGCCCCTGGGACTGGTGGAGATCGCCTGCACCGTGGGGCTGTACGCCTATTTCACCAACCGCAACCAGAAGCGGCGGCAGAACATCCTCCAGTACATTGACAACGTCACCGGCAGCGTGGACACCGCCAGCAAGTCCACCCTCATCAACTCCCCGCTGCCCATCATGGTGTTCCGGCCGGACACCGGCGAGGTCATCTGGAGCAATGAGAACTTCCTGCAGCTGGCCGGCGTGCGGGAGCACCTGTTCGAGATGAAGGTGGAGGACGCGGTGCCGGACTTTCCGGTCCAGTGGCTGCTGGAGGGGAAGCAGGAGTGCCCGGACCGGGTGGTGATGAACAGCCGCCGGTTCCGGGTCTACGGCAGCCTTGTCCGGGCCAAGGGCAAGGGAGGCGAGCAGAATCTGGTGGCCACCACCTACTGGGTGGACACCACCGAGGCCGACGAGCTGCGGGAGCGCTACACCGCCACCCGGCCGGTGCTGGCCATTTTGATGGTGGACAACTACGAGGATCTGATGAAGGCCTGCGCCGACACGGCCCGCAGCGCCGTGCTGGCCCAGATCGACGAGAAGCTGAACCAGTGGGCGGCCTGCGCCGACGGCCTGCTGCTGAAGACCGAGCGGGACCACTATCTCTTCATCTTTGAGGAGTGCCACTACGACCACTTTGTGGACGAAAAGTTCTCCATCCTGGATGCCATCCGGGAGATCAAGGTGGGGGACGTGTGCCCGACCCTCTCTATCGGCGTCGGCAAGGACGCGGACGCCATGGCGGAACTGTACAAGGATGCCCGCCTCTCCCTGGAGATGGCCCTCAGCCGGGGCGGCGACCAGGCGGTGGTCCGGGGCAAGGTGGACTTTGCCTTCTACGGCGGGCGGAGCAAATCCACGGAAAAGCGCACCAAGGTGAAGTCCCGGGTTATGGCCAGCGCCCTGAACGAGCTGATGGCCGACGCGTCCGAGATCTATATCATGGGCCACAGCTTTGCGGATATGGACGCCGTGGGCGCCGAGGCGGGACTGTACTGCATCGCCCGCAAGCACGGCAAGCGGGCCCAGATCGTCATTGACCTGGAGCACAACGCCGCCGGGCCGGTTCTGGCCAAGCTCCAGGCATTGCCGGAGTATGCGGGGGCGTTCGCCTCCGGGGCGGAGGCGTTTTTGAAAATGAAGCCGGGCGCCCTGGTGATCGTGGTGGACACCAACCGCCCCGACATGGTGGAGAACCCCCAGATGCTGGAGTCCAGCAACCGGGTGGCGGTGATCGACCACCACCGCCGGGCGGCCAGCTACATCGAAAACGCCGCCTTCAGCTTCCACGAGCCCTATGCCTCCTCCGCCAGCGAGCTGGTGACGGAGCTGCTGCAGTATCTGGTGGAGCCCGCCGACCTCCTGCGGGAGGAGGCGGAGGCGCTGCTGGCCGGTATCGTGCTGGACACGAAGCACTTCACCCTGCGCACCGGCGGCCGGACCTTTGAGGCGGCGGCCTTCCTCCGCCGGGCCGGAGCCGACACCACCGATGTCCAGCGCCTGTTCCAGAGCGACCTGAGCGAGATGGTGTCCCGCTACGACATCATCCGCCGGGCAGAGCTGTACCGGGAGGACATCGCCGTGGCGGCCATCGACCAGGAGGGCGTGGACCGGGTGACGGCGGCTCAGGCGGCGGACGAGCTGCTGAGCCTCAAGGGCGTGAAGGCGTCCTTCGTGGTGTTCCGCAGCGGGGAGAACGTGCAGATGTCCGCCCGCTCCCTGGGAGAGGTGAACGTCCAGGTGATCCTGGAGGCCCTGGGCGGCGGCGGCAATTCCACCACCGCCGGCGGCCGGGTGGAGAACACGGACGTGGAGACGGTGAAGAGCCGTCTGCTGGAGGCTGTCGACGCGTATTTTGAGAAATAAGACAACAGACCAACGTCTGCAAACGAAAGTAGAAGGAGACAATTCCCAATGAAAGTGATTTTACAGCAGGATGTGAAGGGCCAGGGCAAGAAGGGCCAGATGGTGGAAGTGTCCGAGGGCTATGCCCGGAACTTCCTCCTGCCCCGGAAGCTGGCCATCGCCGCCACGGCGGACGCCATCAACACCATGAACCTGAAGGAGAAGGCCCGCAAGGCAGAGGAGGCCCGGCAGAAGGCGGAGGCAGAGGCTACCGCCGAGAAGCTGAAGGAGTGCATGGTGAAGCTCACCGCCAAGGCCGGCAACGGCGGGCGGCTGTTCGGCGCCGTCACCACCAAGGAGATCTCCGACGGCCTGAAGGCCCAGTTCAACATCGACATCCCCAAGCAGAAGCTGGTGCTGGACGAGCCCATCAAGGCGTTCGGGTCCTATCAGGTGAAGGCCAAGCTGGGATTTGAGGTCAACGGGACGGTGTACGTGTCCGTGTTTGAGGAAAAATAAAGGGGGAGGGCCCCTCTGTTTGGGGGTACGCCCCGGGGGAGAGATGCGGGCCGCCGGACGGCGGCCTCGGGGGTATCTGCTCCCGCCAGGGGCTGTTCCCACGGGGGTGCGCCCCCCATTCTCTTTTTGTTCTTGACAAAAAGAGAATGCGCCGCGCCCGGTGTAAGAGAAAAAATCGCTTTAGGCGCGCTCCGGTGCAGTGGCCCTCCGCGCGACGGGGGTCGGCGTATCGGTGCCTGCTTCGGTTTTGCCTGGCCTTCGGGCACGCTACAATCTTCTGCCAGGTCGATACTACCGTCCCGTGGCGGATGGTGCAGACCTCGTCGGGGTGCAAGGACGCATTTGACCAGTTCCTCTTTCCGCGCGTTCCGCTTCGCTACGCGCTGCCCGGGCGATCGTGGCGGCTTGTACCGGCGGGCGGATGAGGGCATCCGCCCCTACGAAATAATTGCTGGCCTTCCGCACTCTGTAGGGGCCGATGCCCTCATCCGCCCGTTGCACCAACTCCCGCGCGGAACCGTTAGCGGCAGCGAAAAGAGGAGCGGGATGTATCCCAGACTTCCCCGGGCCGAAGGCTTCCCCAAGATCAGCGCGTTTCCGTCCCTGACTGCCGCGCGGGACCGCCAGCCATCCCCCGCCGGCGGCAGGAGGTCTGCGCGGGCGCTGACCGACCCGCCGAAACATTTTTTCTTTTCCACCGGGCGCGGCGCATTTTCTTTTTGATGTGTCAAAAAGAAAATGGGGGGCGCATTGCCCAGCTATCAACATAGCTGACAACACCGTTGCGGCATTGCGATTCCCGTCCCCTGGCGGGGCCGCCAATCGCGCCGCTTCCTCGAAAGCGCCTCGCTTTATCCGCCACCGGCGGCGCTTCGGCGCTTTCCCCACCCAAACGGGTGGACTCCCATTCACAGCGAGGTGACAGTAAGATGGCAAACGAAGACCTCCTCCTGCGGCAGATGCCCCACTCTCTGGAGGGGGAGCAGGCTGTCCTGGGCTCCATGCTCATCGACGCGGACTGCGTCAAGGATGTGATGGACAAGCTCCGGCCGTCGGATTTTTACCTCCGGCAGAACCGGGAGATTTTTGAGACCATCTACTCCATGTTCACCTATGCCAAACCCATCGACGGCATTACCGTCTGTGAGGAGATGCAGAAGGCGGGCACTTATGACGAGAACACCACCCGCTCATACCTTGCCCAGCTGATGGAGATCACCCCCACCAGCGCCAATGTGATGGAGTACGCGGCCATCGTCCGGGACAAGGCGCTGCTGCGGGGCGTGGCCCAGGCCGCTGCCGAGATCACCGCCATGGTGCAGGAGGGCGTGGGCGAGGCCTCCGAAATCCTGGAGGCGGCGGAGCAGAAGGTCTACGCTGTCCGCCGGGGCCAGAGCGCCCAGGACATGGTGCCCCTGCGGCAGGTGCTGCCGGAGGTGCTGGACCGCCTGGGAGAGATGAGCGAGAGCGACAACCACTTGCCGGGCCTGTCCACAGGCCTTTCTGCCGTGGACCAGAAGATCACGGGTCTGAACAAGTCGGACCTGATCCTGCTGGCTGCCCGGCCCGGCATGGGCAAGACCTCCTTCGCCCTGAACGTGGCCCTGAACGTGGCCAAGGCCGTCCACAAGACGGTGGCCGTCTTTTCTCTGGAGATGAGCCGGGAGCAGCTGGCCACCCGTCTGCTGGCCTCCGAGGCATTGGTAGAGAACAACCGCCTGAAGACCGGCGCCTTGCGGGAGACCGACTGGGAGAAGATCGCCGGCGCGGCCACGATCCTGAACAAGGTGGACATCCGGATCGATGACAACCCCATGCTGTCTGTGGCGGACATGAACGCCAAGTGCCGCCGGCTGGATGACCTGGGCCTGGTGGTCATTGACTACCTGCAGCTGATGACCTCCGCCGGCGGCAAGGGCTACGCGGGGGAGAACCGCCAGCAGGTGGTGTCCGATATCTCCCGGATGCTGAAGATTATGGCCAAGGAACTGAACGTGCCGGTGATCTGCCTGAGCCAGCTGTCCCGCGCCAATGAGAAGCGGGACGACAAGCGGCCCATGCTGTCGGACCTGCGGGAGTCCGGCGCCATCGAGCAGGACGCGGACATCGTGCTGTTCCTGTACCGGGATGATTATTATAATGAGGACTCAGAGAAGCACAACATCGCCGAGTGCATCGTGGCGAAAAACCGCCACGGCGAGACCGGCAAAGTGGAGCTGCGCTGGATGCCGGAGTACACCCAGTTCTCGACGCTGGACACACGGTACGACGAGGACTGAGGCCGGTGCTCCACTTTGCGAAGCCGCGCGTCAGCGCGTTCAAGCGTTTTGGCGGAGCCAAAACCTTGGAGGGGGCGGACCTTGCCTGCCCCCGGTCAGTGGCCACCGGGGTCCCCGCGGCGCGTTCCGGCGCGCCGTGGGGAGGAGCTGCGCTGGATGCGGTCGTACACCCAGTTCTCGACGCTGGACACGCGGTACGACGAGGACTGAGGCTATTTGCTCCGCAAAGCGGAGCCGCGCTATGGCGCGTCCAAGCGTTTCGCCATTTGGGCGAAACCTTGCCGGAGGGCGAATTGAGTTCGCCCGAGGATTGATATGGAAGGGGCCCCCGCGGCGCCTCGCGCCGTGGGGAACTGCCGGAGTACACCCGGTTCTCGACGCTGGACACACGGTACGACGAGGACTGAGGCCTGTTTTGGAGAGGTGAGGTGCGGACATGGAGGAATTGCTGTCCCGCTGTCCCCGGTGGGTGCTGCCCACCCGGGGCCGAAGCGTGCTGGGCGCCGTGTCCGGGGGTCTGGACTCCATGTGCCTGCTGGACCTGCTGGACCGGTGGTGCCGGGAGCGGGACGGCCGGGTGGTGGCCGCTCACTTCAACCACTGTCTCCGGGGAGCAGAGAGCGACCGGGACGAGGCCTTCGTTCGGGATTGGTGTGCCGCCCATGACATTGCCTTCGTCTCCGGCTCCGGGGATGTCCGGGGCCTTATGGAGCGGGAGGGCCTCTCTCTGGAGGAGGCGGCCCGAAAGCTCCGGTACGGCTTCCTCCGCCGGGAGGCGGAGAAGCTGGGCCAGCATATCAAAATCTACACCGCCCACCACGCCGACGACAACGCGGAGACCATTCTTTTCAACCTGATCCGGGGCACCGGCGTGGCGGGCCTTGCCGGCATGACCTACCAGCAAAACGGCATTTACCGGCCGCTGCTGGACGTGACCCGGGAAGAGCTGGCGGCTTACGCTGCCGCCCGCCACATCCCCCATGTGGAGGACACCACCAACGCCGACCCCGGTGCCGCGGCCCGGAACTTCCTCCGGCTGGAGGTCATGCCCCGCTTGAAACACATCAACCCCAGAGCTGTGGAGCACATCAACGACGCCGGACGCCGCCTGCGGGCGGCGGACCAGTCATTGGAGGAGGAAGCCGCCCGCCGCACTGCCCATGTGGAGGTCCGGGAGGGCCGGGTGACGCTGTCCGTCCAGGCTCTGCGGGAGGCTGCGGACGCAGTGCGGCCCCGGATGCTGCTGCGGCTCTTCGACCTTTTGGGCGTGGGGCGGAGGGATATCACCGCCGCCCATCTGGAGGCCATCCTGCACCTGACCCGGGACACCCTCTGGGGAAAGGAGAGCCGGGTGGACCTGCCCCAGGGCGTCACCGCCCGGTACTGCCGGGAGTGGCTGATTCTGGAGACCCGGCCCCAGCTTTTGACGGAGGTCCAGCTGCTGCCGGAGTGCCCCGTCGCCTGGGGCGATTACCGGATCACCCTGCTGGACCACCGGGAGGGGGAGGGGCTGGCCATCCGGCTCCGGCGGCAGAGCGAGCACCTGGGCCTCACCGTAGGCCCGGCGGTACCAGGAGACCGGCTGGTTTTGCCGGAGACTCACGGCGGCGGCCGCAGCGTCAAGCGGCTGTGTGTGGACCGCCGGATCTCCCTTTCGGAGCGGGAGCGGCTGCCGGCCGTCTACGCGGGAGGATGCCTGGCGGCGGTGTGGCGGCTGGGCGTAGACATGGCGTTTGCAGCACCGGAGGGGGAGCCCTGCCGGTTCATTCAGATTACCGAAGCGGCAAAGGAGAGAGATTTGATATGAGAAGCGAGATGGAGAGGGATATCCTGAAGGTCCTGGTGACGGAGGAGGAGCTGAAGGCCCGCATCACGGAGATGGGCGCGGAGCTGTACGAACGGTTCCAGGGCAAGAATCCGCTGTTCCTGGGCGTGCTGAAGGGGTGCTTTGTATTCATGGCGGACCTGGTCCGGGCCTGCCAGGTGAAGAGCGACGTGGAGTTCATCGCCGTCAGCTCCTACCAGAACGCCACCGTGTCCTCCGGCCGGGTGCAGATCACCCACGACCTGCAGCAGGACATCACCGGACGGCACCTGATCATTGTGGAGGACATTCTGGACTCCGGCAACACCCTGGCATTTTTGAAGGACTACTTCATGACCAAGGGAGCGGCGTCCATCACCATCGTGACGCTGCTGGACAAACCCTCCCGCCGAACCAAGACCATCACCGCCGACCTGGCGGGGTTCGTGGTGCCGGACGAGTTTGTGGTGGGGTATGGGCTGGACTACTGCCAGCAGTACCGGAATGTGCCGTACATCGGGGTTTTGAAGCCGGAGGTCTACTCCGGGGAGTGAGTCGGTTACGCCCTGGTCGGGGCGGTCCGCCGCCGAATCGTAAAATGAAAACAGTCTCCCATTGCGTCCCAGGCAATGGGAAAGGAGGCTTCTGCTCGTGACAAAACAAACACGGCTATCCAATCTGAGCTTCGTGCTGCTGGCTCTCGTGATCCTGCTGTGCGTGAACTGGCTCTGGCAAAATGACAACCACGTGGACCAGCTGGAATACTCCCAGGTCCGCCAGCTGTTCCTGCAGGAAAAAGTGACGGGGCTGACCATCGACAGCGGCGGCACACTGACCCTGGAGCTGCGGGAGCCGGTGAACGGCAGCGAGACCGTCCGGTATGAGCTGTACAGCTTCCAGCTGTTTTATGACGACTTCAACGATCTGGTCCAGCAGCAGTATGCGGAGGGCATCATCCAGCACTACGACTACCCGGATCCGGTGCGCACCAACTGGCTGCTGGAGCTGCTGCCCTTCCTGCTGACGGCGGTGGTTCTGGGTCTGATGTGGTACTTCCTGGTGATTCGGCCCCAGGGAGGGGGCATGGGACCGGACAAGATGGCCAAATTCGGCTCCGCCCGGACCCGGATGCTGACGGACAAGGACAAGAAGGTCACCTTCGACGACGTGGCCGGCGCCGACGAGGAGAAGGAGGAACTCCGGGAGATCGTGGAGTTCCTGAAGGACCCCAAGAAGTACCTGTCCCTGGGG
>DWXY01000057.1 GCA_019118935.1 Candidatus Oscillibacter pullicola | reverse complement strand
CCGGTCTGTTGATTCCGTCCGGCCCGGTCTTCTGTCTTTTTATCATAGCACGGCCCGCCTGCTTTTCCAAGCATTCTATGGGGCCGCCTGACGCGGCGCTGCCCCGACCGCAGAGCCGGGGAAAAGCCGCCGCAAAGCAGACGGATTCTTATGTCTGCCTTGCAGCGGCTTTCTGCACAGATGAGAAGAATTACTTCTTCTGGACGTACTTGAGGCAGTCCAGCGTGACAGCCACAAGGATAATGATGCCGGAGAACACGAACTGCAGGTTGGTGTCAATGCCCAGCACGGTCAGGGAGTAGGTCAGAGCGGTGAAGATGAACACGCCCACGACCACGCCCGAGATCTTACCGATGCCGCCGGTGAAGGAGATACCGCCCACCACGCAGGCGGCGATGGCGTCCATCTCCCAGCCCTGGCCGTAAGCGGCGGAGCCGGAACCCACCATGCGGATGCACTCCAGCCAGGAGCCGAAGCCGTACAGGATGCCAGCCAGCACGAAGGCGCCCACGGTGACCCAGAACACGGAGATGCCGGAGACCGACGCGGCCTCGGGGTTGCCGCCCACGGCGAACAGGTTCTTGCCGAAGGTGGTCTTGTTCCAGATGAACCACACCACGACCACCGCGGCCACAGCCCACAGAATGATGGTGGGGAAGCCGTTGAACCGGGGAATGATCATGCCGGGGATGCTGGGATCAATGGCGCCGAAGGACACGCCCTTGGTGGAGTAGGTCACCAGGCCGAAAATGACCAGCATATTGGCCATGGTGGAGATAAAGGGGTGCATTTTAAACTTGGCCGTAAAGAATCCGGCGATGGTGGTAAACACGGTGCACAGAACGATACACACCACCAGGGCCAGAAGGACCCGCACCAGCACCGGCATGGTGCTGAAGTCGAAGATGTGCCCGAAGACGCCGCCGGTGTTGGGTCCCTGGTGCATCACGATGGTGGCGGCGGTCATGCCCATGCCCACCATACGGCCGATGGACAGGTCGGTACCGGCCAGCAGGATCAGGCCGGCCACGCCCAGAGCCAGGAACATTCTGGGGGACGCCTGCTGGAGAATGTTCAGGATGTTGTTCATCGTCAGCAGCTGAGTGCCGCCCTTGAGGATGGGGGTGGCAATACAAAGGCCGATGAAGATGATAATGATGGCGATATACAGGCCGTTCTTCAGCAGGAAGTCCCGGCGGTTGAAGGTGTACTTGTAGTTCTCCCAGCGCTGGGCCATCGTCTCAGCAAAGGTGAACTTGGACATGCGCAGCATGTCGATCAGGTGGTACTTGTGATCAAAGGCGGCATGCTGGCGGTCCTTGATCTCCTGGAGGTCCTTATTCAGGTCCATCTTCGCGTCAAACAGGCGGTTCTTATAGACGTACTTCTCGTCCTTGATCTCCTGCTGGTCGCTGAGCTTGGCCATGGTCTCCTGGTGCTCCTTGTTGAGCTGGGCCACGGCGGCCTGGTACTTCTCCTGAGCCTGGACCTTTTCCGCCTTTCCGCTCTCCACCACGGCCTGGTAGTACTCGCCGAAGTGGCTGTTCAGATAGCTCTCCGCCTCGGCGATGAGCTTGTCCACCTCGGCCTTGTTCTGGCTCTCCACGGCCTTGGCCTTCTCCAGCTCGGCCTTGTACTGGGCCAGCTTGGCCTCTTTCTCCTGCTGGGTGTAGATGCGGTCGCGCTTCAGACTATCCATGCTGCTCTGGATCTCGACCACCTGGTCGGTGCCGTCCTTGCGCAGGGCGTCAATCTTTGCTTGGATGCCGCCGACATACTCGTCGATCGGCTGGCGGAGCTGCTGTTCCTGTTCCGCTGTGAGAATCTTTGTGTTTTCCGTTGCCATATGCAATTTCTCCCATTATAGGTATTTTGCACTCAGTCGCAAAAGTTCTTCCTGATCGGTCTCCTTGGTGTTCACAATCCCGGAGAGGCGTCCGTTGGACATGACGCCGATGCGGTTGGTGATGCCCAGGATCTCGGGCATCTCAGAGGAGACGACGATGATCGTCTTGCCCTGCTTTGCCATCTGAATGATCAACTCATAGATCTCATACTTAGCGCCCACGTCGATGCCGCGGGTGGGCTCGTCCATCATAAAGACCTGGGGCTCCCGCTCCAGCCATTTGCCGAAGATGACCTTCTGCTGGTTGCCGCCGGACAGGCTGGTGATCATGTCGTCCGGCCCCATGCACTTGGTGTGCATGATCTTGATCTCCTTGTTGGTGGCCTTCACCATCTTGGAGTCGGACAGGGCCAGGCCCGTCTTGTACTGCTCCAGACTGGCGATGGTGGTGTTGAAGGTCAGGTCACATTTGAGGAACAGGCCGTTGGCCTTGCGCTCCTCAGTGATCAGGGCGAAGCCATGCTCGATGGCCTCCTTGGCGTTGTTGAAGTTCATCAGCCGGTTTTTAAAGTAGACGCGGCCCGCGGCTCTGGTGCGCACGCCGAAGATGGTCTCCAGCAGCTCGGTCCGCCCGGCGCCCACCAGGCCGTACAGGCCGAAAATCTCGCCCTCTCTCACGTCGAAGGAGATGTCCTGAAGATGGGGGGCGTACTTGGTGGAGAGGTGCTGGACAGAGAAAATGGTGTCGCCAGGTGTGTTGTCCACCGGAGGGAAGCGGCTCTCCAGGGAGCGGCCCACCATGGCGGTAATCAGCTCGTTCATGTTGGTGTCCTTGGCGGCCTTTGTCATGACCAGATTGCCGTCCCGCAGGACCGAGATCTCGTCGCAGATCTCAAAGATCTCGTCCATTTTGTGGGAGATATAGATCAGGGCGATGCCCTGCTCCTTCAGCATCCGCATCATTTCAAAGAGCTTGTCCACCTCCTGGACTGTCAGAGAGGAGGTGGGCTCGTCCAGGACGATTACTTGGGAATTGTAGGAGATTGCCTTGGCGATCTCGCACATCTGCCGCTGGGAAACGGACATGTTCCGCATCGGCTGGGTCAGGTTCACGGTCATACCGAGCTTACGAAACAGCTCGGAGGCCTTCTTTTTCATGCCACCTTCATCCACGACCCCCATGGAATTGGTGGGGTAACGTCCAAGGAACAGGTTGTCGATGACGTTCCGCTCCAGGCACTGGTTCAGCTCCTGGTGGACCATGGCGATCCCGTTTTCCAGGGCGTCTTTCGGACCGGAAAAGCTGATTTCCTTTCCGTTCAAATAAATCTTTCCCTCGTCCTTCTGGTAGGTGCCGAACAGGCACTTCATCATGGTAGACTTACCGGCGCCGTTTTCGCCCATCAGTCCCATGACCGTTCCACGCTTTACGTCCAGGTTGATATGGTCAAGCACCCGGTTGCGGCCGAAAGACTTGCACATACCGCGAATCGACAGGACGATATCGTCTTTCGTATCTGCCATTCTCGTTACTCCCGTTTATGTAGTAGTAGTTTCCGTAAAAAGTCCGATTCTGCCGGATCTTTCCCTCAAAAAAGCGCTATTAGGGAGAATTCCTTCTGCCGAAGGGAGATCTATTTCTCCCGAACGAAGAATTCCTTCTCCCTAATAGCGTGTCATATTACCTGATTCAGCCGCCGGTAAAACCGGCCGCGGGTCCGATTACTGGCTCAGCAGAGCGGTGTAGGAAGCCGCGTTGTCGGTCTTCACCATGTTGATGGCGAAGGCGTCATACTGATCGGGGTTGCCCAGACGGTTGGTGATGTTGGCCTCGGTCTGGCCGTCGCCGCCGATGTACTCCACATTCAGGTTCAGCAGGTCGTCATACTTCTGCAGCAGGGGCTGATAGGTGGAGCCCAGGAAGTTGTCGGCGGCGTTGTAGATGTTCAGCCACACGTTCTTGGTGGGGTGAGTCTCGGCGTCCAGCTGGTAGGACACGGGGGCGTAGGTCACGGTGGAGTCCAGGAAGTCCTCATAGTTCTCCGCAGTGACGGCCACGTTCAGGGCGTAGTAGGAGCGCTCCTCATCCACGTACTTGTACACGTCCTCGCTGAGCACGTTGCCGACCCCATCAGCGGTGCCGATGCCGGTGTCGATGTCCACGCCGTCCAGAGCGTTGCGCAGCACCCGCAGGGTCAGATAGGCCTGCACGTCGGCGTGCTGGCTGATGGTGCCGCCGTAGCCCTCGGCGATGGCGGCCACGGCGTCGGAGTTGGCGTCATAGCCAAAGGTGGGCACGTTGTTGGCCTTGGACCAGCCGGTGAACATGGCCATGCCCATGCCGTCGTTGTTGGAGGCGATGACGTCGATCTGATCGCCGAAGGAGGCGGACCAGGTGTTGATGGCGTTGCCGGCGGTGCCAGCGTCCCAGGTGGCGCCGGCGGAGTTCTTCATCTCCTGAGAGGCCAGCTCACGCACGATGTAGGTGGTGCCGTTGACGGTGATCTCGCCGTCCTTCACGATGGTGGAGGTGCCGTCGGTGTTGGTGCCGATGGGGGAGGAGTCGATGGCGCCGTCCTTATCCACGCCGGTGCCCAGAGCGGACCGGACGCCGCGGGTACGGGCGATGGAGTCGTTGTGGCCGATGTCGCCGATGGCCAGCACATAGCCGATGATGCCGTCGCCGTTGCGGTCGATGGTGTCGATGTTGTCCTCGATGTAGTCGCGGATCATCTCGCCCTGCAGCTCGGCGCCCTGGTTGGCGTCAAAGCCCACATAGTAGGTGTCCTCGTTGAAGGACAGGGCGGTCATGTCCAGCTCGCCGGTGGAGCTGTTGGAGGGCTGACGGTTGAACCAGACCAGGGGCTTGTCCTTGTTGGCGACCTCGGTGGCGGCGTTGGAGCCGCTGGTGCTGCCGGAGCCGTTGGTGCTGCCGGAGCCGGAGCTGGCGCCGGAGCCGGAAGTCCCGCCGCCGTTGCCGCAGGCGGCCAGGCCCAGGGCCATAGCGGCGGCCAGGGTCAGTGCAAGAGCTTTTTTCATAGCAATTCTCCTTTTCTCATGTTTTAAATAGAGCACAAAAACTCTATTTAAGATAAGTTTATAGTAGAGGAAAATGCACAAAAAAGCAAGGGAAAAAACCACTGAAAAAAAGTTAAAATTTTATCCAGGGCAAATAATATGCAAAAAAGTTTCACCCCATTTTTGTGGAAAACGCCTAATTCAGGTGCTCCTCGAAGGAAAACAGGGCCTTCTGGCTGTCCAATGTGAACAAGTTGTCCCGGTCTACGATCCGGGTGGAGGTATCCACCGTCTCATCCAGAGCCCCGCCCTGCCCAGCAAGCAGCTGATAGGCGCTCTCCACCCCCAGATAGCCCATGGCATAGGGGTTCTGTACCACAAGGGCGTCCACACACCCGTCCTGCAGCCCGTCCACGGTGACCACATTGGAGTCAAACCCCACAAAAAACACATCCTCTGAGCGGCCCAGCGCTTTCACAGCCTGGGCCGCGCCCACGCTGGTAGGCTCATTCAGGGCCAGCAGCACGTTGATCTCCGGGTGTTCGGTCAGGAGGGCGGCGGTATCCGCCTGGGCCCGGCCGGCCTCCGTCAGGGTGTTGACCACCGCGGTGATCTCCGCCCGGCCGCTGGCAGCGAAGGCGTCGGACGCCCCCCGCTCCCGCTCCTGCCCGTTGGCGGTGCTCACGTCGTAATTGACCACTCCCACATACAGGGGGCCGGATACCCGATCCAGAACGGCGTCGGCCGCCATCTGTCCGGCGGCGTAGTTGTCGGTGCCGATGTAGGTGCTCACCTGGTCGGAGTCCACGCTGCTGTCGATGGTTACGATCTGGAGCCCGGCCTGGGCGGCGGCGTCAATAGCAGCGGCATTTTCTTCCTGGTCAATGGCGGAAAACACAATGGCCTCCGCCCCGGCCCGCACCGCCTCCGCAATCAGCCGGTTCTGGGTCTCGTAGTCCTCCTCCGTCTCCGGACCGGCGATGCTCAGCTCTAAATTGTACTCCGCGGCCGCGGCCTCCGCCCCGGCAAAGACGGAGCGGAAAAATTCCGACTGGGTGGATTTGACCACCAGAGCCACCGAGTGCCGCTGGGACGCGTCCTGCTCTCCGCCGCAGCCGCACAGAAGGGCGAGGGCCAGCGCCCCCCACAGAACGGCACGCCTATTTCGCCTCATATTCTCCCTCCCTCACCTTGGGCATCCGGATCTCCACACAGGTGCCCACATCCAGTTCGCTGGTGATGTTCAGACCATAGGGCGCTCCGAAATAGATCCGAAGCCGGTCGTTTACATTCCGAATGCCGATGCCGGTGCGGTCCTCCGGGTCCTGCTCCAAAATGGCGTCCACCTGCTCCTGGCTCATACCCACGCCGTTGTCCCGTACCCGGAACAGGATGTCCTCCCCGTCCTGGAGCACCTCCACCTGGATGCGCCCCTCCTCCACCAGAAGATCCAGGCCGTGGTTGATGGAATTTTCAATGATGGGCTGCAGGGTGATCTTGTTGCAGTAGTAATCCAGGCACCCCGGGTCCACGTCAAATTCATAGGTGAACTGGTTTTTGTAGCGGTACTTCTGGATCTGGAGATAGCTCTCAGCGTGCTCGATCTCCTTGGCGATGGGGATGAGCTCGTGGCCGCGGCTGATGCTGATGCGGAACAGCCGGGCCAGGGCGTGCACCATATTCACCGCGTCGGCGTTCCGCCCCCGCTCGCACATCCAAGCGATGGAATCCAGGGTATTGTACAGAAAATGGGGGTTGATCTGGCCCTGGAGGGCCTTCAGCTCAGTCTTGCGCAGATTGATCTCCTCCTGCCGCACAGTGGACATGAGCTGCTGAATCCGCAGCACCATGTGTCCAAAGGACTGGGAGAGCTCCCGCACCTCCCGGGTGCCCCCCACCGGGCGGTAGGAAAAGTGGTCGGCGTCCCGCTCAAAGCGCTCCATGGCGGAGGCCAGCCCCCACAGGGGACGGCTCAGCATCCGGGACAGAATCCAGCTGGTCAGCAGGGCAGCCGCCAGCACCAGACCCGCCAGGCCGGCGGAGATCCCGATCATCTCCCGCACGCTGCGGTTGACCAGCTCGTCCACAAAGCTGACGCCCACCACCCGCCAGCTGCTGTCCTCCACGCTGGTGACGGCATAGATCACGGTATCCTCCACATAGGTGCCGTCCTTCAGGGCGGCCAGGGCCGCGGTGTCCTCCGACTTCAGCCCCGCATACAGCAGCTGCTGCTGGGGGTGGTACATAATGTGCCCCATGCGGTCCATCAAAAAGCAGTAGCCCCGCTGGCCGATGCCAACATTGTTGATGTGGTTGAAGATATTGGAGAAGCTCAGATCCAGGGACACCCAGGCGGCCTCGCCCCCCTGTTCCAGCGGTGCGGTCATGGTGACCACCCAGGGGTAGTAGCTCTCAAAGATGGTCTCCACATGGGGAGTGCTCATATAGGGGCCGTCGGAGGCCCGGGCCGTATCCAAGTCAAAGGAGAGATTTTGGAAGATCTCCTTCCGGGGTTCCCGGCCCAGGGACCAGCACTCCACTAGTTCCCCCTCCTCCGAGTAGCTGGTAACGGCCACCACGTCGGGCCGGAACTGTAAAAAGGCGGACAGCAGCTCATCCCGGCTCTGCTGCGGCTCCGACATGGAACGCACCACAAGTTCCATGGCCTGGTCCATGTCCCGCAGGTAGTTTCCCACCGTGCTGGACACCTGGGAGACCGTCTGGGCGCTGCCGGTCCGGGCGCTCTGCACCATAGCGCTGCGGTAGCGGTCCAGGAACAGTACAATGCAGCAGCACAGAATAATGGCCACCACCCCTACCACCATGGCGACCAGAATGGTGGTCGTCCGGGGCCCCGGCCGGGAAATATCCCTCTTCACGCCGCCTCACCCTTCCCTTTCCTGCTCCGTCCTGCGGCGCAGGGCGTTGGGCGATTCGCCGCAGTATTTTTTGAAACAGTAGCTGAAATAGTGTTGATCGGTATAACCGCACCGGCCGGCGACCTCCTGCACCTTGAGCGGGGTGGTGGACAGCAGTTCCCTGGCCGCCTCCATCCGCTTGCGGATCAGGATGTTCATAAAGGTCTCGCCGGCGTACTTTTTGATGCAGGCGCTGAGATAGTTGGGGCTTACGTCCAGCCGCTCGCTCAGGGAGACCAGGGACAGGTCCGCATCCATATAGAGCTGATCCAAGGCGTCCAGGGCCCGCTGGCACAACAGTGAGCCCCCCTTGGCGGCGGGGGCCAGGTCCCGGCTGAAGTGCGTCCCTCCCTCCGCGCCGTCCCCCTGGCGCAGGGCGTCCATCGCCTCCCGGTAGGCGTCGTGGAGGGCGGTCAGGGTGTGCACCATGCGGCTGACGCCGATGCGGCACTGGCTGCCCAAAACCCGCTCCGCCATCTGCGGAATCTCGTCGGCCAGGATATGCAGGTACTCGCTGAAATCCGAGGGGCTGCCCATCAGAACCGAAACCACCTTCCCGGAGGTGTAGAAGCTGACGCAGCGCAGGTATTTTGCGGCCAGCTGGTCCACCGACGCCACAAAGGCGGGGGTGGTGCAGTTGGCCCCGCCCTCATTCAGCAGGACGGACACCATCACCGTACAGCACGGCCGGTCGTCCAGGTCCCGGAGCAGGCCGCACTGCCGCGCGTACTCCTCCGCCTGTCCCGCTCCCTCCGGGTCAGCGTAGTCGTCCAGCACCAGGGTCATCAGCATGGCGGCCTGCAGATCCATCCCATGCATCTTGGAGGGCGCCTGCCGGAACCGGGCAAACTGGGCGTCGATTTTCTCCCGAATCAGCCGCAGCTCTGAGGCCAGCCCCTCCATGGTCAGCGGCTTGAGCATATAGCTGATGATGTTGTACTGGATCGCCTGCTGGGCGTACTGAAAGTCGTCGTAGCCGCTTAGAAAGGCGATGTTGGTGGCGGGGCGGATCTCCCGCACCTGCCGGGCCAGTTCGATTCCGGAGATGAAGGGCATCCGGATATCCGTGATCAGCAGGTCCGGCTCGTGCTTCTCCACCAGCTGAAGGGCGTCCAGTCCGTTGCTGGCGCTCCCCACCAGGCAGAAGCCAAAGTCCTGCCAGGGCGTCATCATGCAGACCGCCTCCCGCAGTTCGTCCTCGTCATCCGCCACAATCACCGTGTACGGCGTTTTTCCAGCCATGGCGTACCCGTCCTTTCCCACATGGGAGTGCGCCCTGCGGAAACCGCCTCGGCGCAGATCCGGCTCAAAGCCGGAATCTCCCATCTGTTTTCTGCCTTTATATTAGGAATATTATAACAGATGATCGCACGGGGCTCAAACATTTCTTACCGCGGAACCCCCGCCATTTTGGGCAGGGACAAGGAAAGGGCGGACACAAACGTGTCCGCCCAAGGCTGTTAAAAATTGCAAATAAAAGCACGGGCCGGGAAAGCAGCGGCGTTTTCAGAACCGCGCGCCATCCAAGACGCGGCGGTAGTTCTCCCGGTCGGTGTCCCCCTCGGTGCTGATGCACAGCACCCGGGAGTTCTCATTGAGCCCCAGGGTCCAGCGCAGGTCCTCCAGCCCCTCCTCGCACAGGATGGCGGCCAGCACCCCCACGCCCACCGCCCCGGACTCCCCGGAGATGATGGCCGGGTCCCCCTGCTCGGGCCGGCCCAGCAGGCGCATGCCCCGGGCGGCGTACTCGTCCCCGCAGGACACAAAGGCAGCTGCCCCCCTCTGGAGGATGGGCCAGCTGACGGTGCAGGGCTCGCCGCAGCACAGGCCGGCCATCATGCTGTCCAGGTCACCGGTCACCGGTGTGATGGTCCCCGCCCTGGCGCTGCGGTAGAGGCAGTCCGCCCGGTCCGGCTCCACGATGCAGGTGACGGGACAGTCCTTGCCCCACCGGGCGGCAAAGCTGCCCAGCATAGCCCCCGCGAAGCTGCCCACCCCCGCCTGGAGAAACAGGTGGGTGGGCTTCTCCCAGCCCTTCTCCTCCACCTGATCCGCGATCTCCTGGGCGATGGTGGTGTAGCCCTGGATGATCCAGGCGGGAATCTCCTCATACCCCGGCCAGGCGGTGTCCTGGATCAGGGTCCAGCCGTGCTCCCGGCCCATCCGGTCGGCCAGGCGCACCGCGTCGTCGTAGTTCAAGTCGGTGATCTCCGCCTGGGCCCCCTGGGCCCGGATGTTCTCCAGCCGCTCCCGGGCGCTCCCCTTAGGCATGTACACCACCGCCCGGTGGCCCAGCTGACGGGCGGCCCAGGCCACCCCCCGGCCGTGGTTGCCGTCGGTGGCGGTGACGAAGGTCCGCTCCCCCAGCTTCTCCCGGGCCTCCGGCGTCCCCAGCGCCTCAAAGGTGAGCTGGTCCTGGGACAGCCCCAGCTGTTCCCCCAGATGCCGGGCCATGGCATAGCTGCCCCCCAGGGCCTTGAAGGCGTTCAGGCCGAAGCGC
>DWXY01000056.1 GCA_019118935.1 Candidatus Oscillibacter pullicola | reverse complement strand
GCGGCAGCGTCCACGGCGCCGATGCACTCCAGGCCCATCTGGCTGATCTCCCGGAAGGTGTGGCTCTCCTGGCTGGGGCGGTAGACGTTCTCCTGGTAGTAATACCGGCCGCAGCCGCCGGGCGCCACCTGGGCGTTCTTGGCGATGGAGAGGGTCACGTCCGGCTTCAGCGCCAGCAGGCGGCCGTCCAGGTCCGTGAAGGTGATGACCTGCTCGCTGGAGAGAAAGCGGCGGTTCTCCTGATACAGGCCGTATTCCTCAAACCGGCCCATATGGTATTTCTGAAAGCCCTCCCGCTCATACAGCAGCCGCAGCTGCAGCGCCGTCCGCTCCTGGGGGCGCAAGACATTCAGATCCAATTCCATGGGGACACTCCTTCCGCGGGTCCCGGGCCCGCCTTGATCTCAGGGTCCATTTTACTTTATTTTATTAGCAAAGTAAAGTGCTAATTCGGTAGCAGAAAAAATTCTGTGCTTTTCACAAATCTGCTGCCGCGGAGCGCGCGATACAGGTTGATTTTACACCTGGCGCGGGATTTTTGCAATCACCCCGGCAGCAGCGTGTTTCCTGCGGTTTCCAGCCGCAAAATTCCCGATTTCTTCATAGATAGAGGATTTCCGGTCCATGCTCCTTTTATCATCTAAAGAAAATCCTTTTATCCATGGAGAGCCGCTATGAAACGAAGCACCCCGCTGGACCGCAACATCGGCGCCAAAGTGAAATACTATCGGAAGCTCCGGGGCCTGTCCCAGAAGCAGCTGGCCGCCCAGCTGCAGACCAACGGCTGTGACCTGACGGAGACCATGCTGGGCCATATCGAGACAGGCTACCGCTCCACCTCCATCTTTGAGATCGACAAGCTGGCGGAGGCCCTGAAGGTGGACTACAACGCCCTGTTCGCCCAGGATTGACGGTGCGCCGCGGAGAGAGCCGCGACGTGCCGTTTTTTACGGCCTGGCCTGGACTTCCCACTGCCGCTGTGGTAAAATCGGCACATCTGATACCCACTGGAAATTCTCAGGAAAGAAGGAAACTGCCATGTTCACCCCATCTGACAAGTGCCCCCGGCGGGATGCCTGCGTCCAGAACGGCAAGGGCCTCATCCACATGAAGGACCTGACGGACAAGGCGGGCCTGTACAACCACGGCCGCCTGTTCGCCCACGTCACCATCGACCCGGGCTGCTCCATCGGCGACCATCCCCACAACCATGAGACGGAGTTCTACTACATCATCAAGGGGGAAGGCGTGTTCAACGACAACGGCACGGAGGTCGTGGTCCGCCCCGGCGACATCTGCGCCACCGGCTACGGCGAGGTCCACGGCCTGGAGAACCGGGGCACGGAACCCGTGGAGCTGATCGCCTTAATCGTGGGAGAATAAAACCGGATCCAAGCGGCCCCCGGGGGCCGCTTTTTCCTGCCCTGAAAAAAAGTTTCCCCCTCCCTGAAAGTTTTTCCCCCGCCGGATCGTATCCTGGGTGAGAGCGCTCCAAAGGAGTTGAGACACATGGACGATATGGAACAGGCGGAGCGGCTGGCCAACACATACGCCGACGCGATCCTCCGCCTCAGCTACACCTATCTGAAAAACACCCACGACGCCCAGGATATCTGCCAGACGGTCTTCGTGAAGCTGCTGACGGAGCCCCGGGCGTTCGAGAGCCCGGAGCACGAGCGGGCCTACATCCTGCGGATGGCGGCCAACGCCTGCAAGGACCTGCTGAAAAGCCCCTGGCGGCAGCGGTCCCAATCCCTGGACACCGGGCTGGAGGTCCCCGCCCCCCAGGCGGGCGACGGATCCGTGCTGGAGGCGGTGAATCAGCTGCCGCCCCACTACCGGGCCGTCATTTATCTGTTCTATTACGAGGGTTACCAGGCCGCCGAGATCGGACAGATCCTGGGCATCCCCACCGCAACCGTCCACACCCGGCTGGCCCGGGGACGGACGAAGCTGAAAGAACTTTTGGGAGGATATGGCTATGAACAGCCCGTTTGAATATCAGGAGTCCCTGAACAGCCTGCACTTTACGGAAGAGCAAAAGGCCGCCATCGCCCGCCGGGCCGCGGAGGCGGCGCGGAAGCAGACCCGGCCCGCCCGCCGTCCCGTCCGCCGGATGGCCCTGATCGCCGCTGCGGCGGTGCTGGTGCTGGCGGTGGGCACTGCCGGCGCCACCGGCATCCTGCGGTCCGCTGTGGAGGTCTTCTCTCCCCTCTTCGGCGGAGCCCCCGCCCAGACGGAGATCATCGACAAGATCGGCTACCCCGTGGGGGCCAGCGACACGGACAACGGCGTCACCATCACCGCAGACGCGGTCATGGGCGATGCGTACAATGCCGTCATCGTCTACACCATCAGCCGGGACGACGGCACCCGCCTGCTGCCGGAGGACATCACAGACGAAATGCTGCTGGTCCACGGCAACGGCACGGACCTGAGCATTCTGGGCGGAAGCCACGGCAGCAGCTATTTTGTGGTGGAGGACCCCGCGGCCAGCTCCATCCAGATGGTGGAGACGGTCAGCGCCGACAAGCCCATCAACGACTGCACCGCCACCGGCGTGTTCGAGAACATCTACAAGTGGGATGAGGAGACCGGCGAGAGCGTGCCTGTCATCGAGGGCAAGTGGAAGGTCAAGTTTGAGATGGCCTATGAGGACAGCTCCATCACCCTGGGCGGCGGCGAGACCTTCACTCAGGATGGCATGACCTTCACCATCGACGCCATCACCCTCTCCCCCGTAGCCTATAAGGTAGACTACACCGTGGACCACGAGGTGGTGTGGAGCAACTCCGGCAGCGGCCGGCAGAGCGAAGAGGACCGCCTCACCACACAGCGGTACTTCGAGAATGTGGAGATCCTGCTGACCCTCACCGACGGCACGGTGGTGGACCTCTCCAACGCCGGCGGCAGCATCGCCCCGGAGGACGGCACTACCGTCTGCTCCAAGGGTGAGGTGCTCTCCCAGGTCATCCCCATGGAGGACATGGCCTCCATCTCCGTGGGAGGCGTGGTGTACGATCTGACAGCGGAGTGAGCTGAGGCATTTCCAGGCAACAAAGGCCCCGTCGGAGCACATTCCCGGCGGGGCCGCGGTCTGCCGGGCAGGCCGAACCGTTCCGGAAGCGGCGTGGAGAGCGCTGTGCGGCCGCCCATCGGGCGTCTTTCAGGCAAGGGGGCCCGTGCCGCTCCAATCAAAACCTTGCCTGTCCTGTCAAAACGCTTTTTGCAGAACAAGGACCCGCCGGGGCGTGCGCCCCGGCGGGTCCTTGTCTTTTGCAGGTCCAATTACTGGGGCACCACGTGCTCCGGCTTCACCAGGTCCGCCAGCAGGTCCTTCGCCCGCTCCACGTCCTCCGGCTTCACGGAGATGTAGTAGGTCAGCCGGTCGATCTTCCCGTTGGGGCCGAAGTCCCGGTGGTCCAGCTTGGCGCCGCAGCCGCACGCCGGTGCCTCCGTCTCGTAGAAGCCGGTCTCCATGACCTTGATGCCCGCATCCTTCAGCCGCTGCCGGGCTTCCTTCCACCGGGGTTTGTCCCCCCAGACCTCATAGGCCTTCTCCCGCTTTCCGAACAGCGCCATACGTCAGCCCTCCAGGGACTTCCAGGCGGTCTCCAGGGCGATCTCCATCATCTCGTGGAAGGAGTCCTGCCGCTCCTGGGCGGAGAGGGACTCTCCCGTGAAGATGTGGTCGGAGATGGTCAGCAGGCTCAGCGCCCGCTTCCCCAGCCGCTGGGCCGTCCAGTACAGGCCCGCCGTCTCCATCTCCAGCGCCAGGATGCCGAACTTCCGGTACATGGCCCCGGCGTCGGGGTTGTCGTTGTAGAACTGGTCCGCCGTGAACACCTGGCCCACATCCGCCCGGACGCCCATGGCCTCCGCCGTCTCCACGGCGGAGCGCAGGAGGCCAAAATCGGCGGTGGCGCACAGCTGGCCGGGGAAGCGGTACTGGTCGGCGAAGTGGGAGTTGGTGGAGGCCCCCAGGGCGATGACCACGTCCCGGACCTTCACATCGTCTCCGATGCCGCCGGCGGAGCCGATGCGGATGATGGTGTCCACGCCGAAGAACTGGTACAGCTCATAGCTGTAAATGCCCATGGAGGGCACGCCCATGCCGTGGCCCATGACGGAGATGCGCTTGCCCTTGTAGGTGCCGGTGTAGCCCAGCATGTTCCGGACGGTGTTGAAGCACACCACGTCCTCCAGATAGTGGTCCGCCACGTACTTGGCCCGCAGGGGGTCGCCGGGCATCAGCACGGCTTTCGCGATCTGGCTCTCGTCCGCCGCGATGGAGGCGGAGGGGGATTCCTTGATGGCCATTTTCGATTCCTCCTTGTAATGTGGATGTCAGATATTCCGTTTTGTTGTCACTTCTTGTCGTCAAACAGCGCCTTCAGGCTCTTGGTGTAGGGCGGGCGGCAGATGCCCTTCTCCGTGACGATGCCGGCGATCAGGTCATGATCCGTCACGTCGAAGGCGGGGTTGTAGCACTTCACCTCGGGCAGGGCCATGGGCTTTTCGTACCACATGGTCCTGATCTCCTCGCCGTCCCGCTCCTCGATGGGGATGTGGTCCCCGTCAGGGCAGCTCATGTCGATGGTGGAGGTGGGGCCCAGCACGTAGACGGGGATCCCGTAGTGCTTGGCCAGGATGGCCACGCCGGAGGTGCCGATCTTGTTGGCGGTGTCGCCGTTGGCGGCCACCCGGTCGCAGCCCACGAAGCAGGCCTGGACCCAGCCGTTCTTCATGACGATGGAGACCATGTTGTCGCAGATCAGCGTCACGTCCACCCCGGCCCGCTGGAGCTCGTAGCTGGTGAGCCGGGCCCCCTGGAGCAGGGGTCGGGTCTCGTCGGCGAACACCCGGATGTGCATCCCCCGCTCCGCCGCCAGCAGGAAGGGGCCCTGGGCCGTGCCGTATCGGGAGGTGGCAAGGGGACCGGCGTTACAGTGGGTCAGGACGCCGTCGCCCTCCTTCAGCAGGCTCAGTCCGTATTCGGAGATGGCTTTGCACTTGGCGATGTCGTCCTCGTGGATGGCCACGGCCCGCTCGTACAGGGCGTCCAGCATCTGGCCCCGGGTGTCGTGGACGTGCTCCAGGGCGGTGCGCATCATCTCCCGGATGGCCCAGCCCAGATTCACCGCCGTGGGACGGGCGGCGTCCAGCTGCTGGCCGTAATCGCTGAGGCGCTTCAAAAACGTGGGCCGGTCCTCGGTCCGGATGGACTTGGCCAGCACATACATGCAGTAGGCGGCGCAGATGCCGATGGCCGGCGCCCCCCGGACCCGCAGGGCCCGGATGGCCTCCACCATTTCGTCGATGGTCTGGAGGCGGATCTCCTTCTCCTCATTGGGCAGCAGGGTCTGGTCGATGATGTAAAGGGCCTCCGCCTTCCGGTCGTAGCGGATGTTCTGGGCGTGGGTCACCGCGGTGATATCTGGCATGGTGGTTCTTCCTTTCTGGGCGGCGGCCGTCCTTGCGCTTCCTGCGGCGGCGCCTTCGTGTGATTGGTTTCAGTGTATCGCAATTCCGCTCCGGACGCAAGGGGAAAGCGCCGCGCATCCGCCCCGGGAAGCCTCATAAAAGCCAGAGGCGGCGGGAATGCTCCCGCCGCCCTGCGATCCCATCACACCCGGAGGATCCAGCCGTCCTTCCGGGGCTTGGGAGCGGGCAGGTCCCCCTCCACATACCCCAGGATGCAGTTGCCCACGCCCCGGTAGGTCTCCGGCAGGCCCCACTTCTTCAGCAGTTCCTTGCCCTCCGGCCGGTCAAAAAGCTCCATGGCCCGGTTGATCCAGCAGGAGCCCAGGCCCAGGGCCGCCGCGGCGTTCATCAGGTTCCCCATCACCAGGGAGCCGTCCTGCAGCCAGTTCAGCTTCTCCCCGTCCCCCAGGACCACCACCACGGTGGGGGCGCCGTAGAAGGGATCCGTGCCGGGGTTGCCCTGGATCTCCGCGTTCAGTTTGGACATATAGGCGATGGTCTCCGGGTCCTGGACCACCACCATGACGGAGGTCTGGAGTCCCTTGGCGGAGGGCGCCCAGGTGCCCGCCTCCAGAATGGCGTTCAGCTCCTCGTCCTTGATCTGCTCCGCCTTGTACTTGCGGACGCTCCGGCGCTCCTTCAAAACCTTCAGTGTCTCGTTCATGTTCGCAGCTTCCTTTCTATCGTTCTTTTACTTTGAAACTTAAATGGTTCCAGTTTCCAGCACCTGTTCCATAATCTCCCGGCACTTCTGGTACATCAGGATAGTGTCGATGCCGTAGGCCAGGAAATCCAGCCCATGGGCCAGCAGCTTCCTGGCAAAGGCCGGGTTCACCGCCAGGGCTCCCACCGGCACACCGGCCCGGTTCGCCTGGCCGATCATGTCCAGCAGCGCCGCCTGCACGTCCGGGTCGTCCGGGTCCCCGCCCCGGCCCATGGCTACCGACAGGTCCACCGGCCCCAGGAACACCGCCGCGATGCCCGGCGTCCGCAGGATCTCCGGGAAATTCCGAACCCCCTCCGGGGACTCCACCAGGGGGATCACCGCCACCTCTCGGTTGGCCCTGGCATAGTATTCCGTGCCCCCGGCGCCGTAGCGGTTGGCCCGGACGCCGGGACAGGCCCCCCGGCCGCCCTCCGGGGCGAAGCGGCACAGCCGCACCGCCTCCGCCGCCTGGGCGGCGGTGTCCACATTGGGGACGATCACGCCGGAGGCCCCCATGTCCAGGCACTTCTTGATCCACACCGCGTCCAGGGCCGGCACCCGGGCCAGGACGCACAGGTCCGCCGCCTCCCCAGCCCGGACCATCTCCGCAGTCTTCTCCGGGCCGTAATAGGTGTGCTCCAGGTCCACGGCCGCGAACCGGAACCCGGCATAGCCCGCGGCCTCCACAAACTCCGGCGCGGCGGACTGGATGAAGGTCCCCAGGAAGGGCCGCCCCTCCGCCAGCAGGGTGGAAAATGCAACGCGCATGGCTGCGCCCCCTTTCTCACCGTATTATAGCACATCCTCCCGGAATTCCCAACGTTTTTTCGCATCAGGCGCCGCCCCTTTGCGGATTCCGGAGGTGACAGCGGCCCCGGGACGTGTTATACTGATAAAAATATTGCGCTTTGGCAGGACCTTTTCCCAACTGTCCCAAATTAAGGAGTGATTTTGACCATGCCCCAGCCTCTTTCTGAACGCACCGCCAGCTTCACCGATTCCGTGATCCGGCGGATGACCCGCGTCTCCCTGAAGTACGGCGCGGTGAACCTGTCCCAGGGCTTCCCCGACTTCGACCCGCCCCAGGCGATCCTGGACCGGCTGGCCCAGGTGGCCCGGGAGGGTCCCCATCAGTACTCCGTCACCTGGGGCGCCCAGAACTTCCGGGAGGCCCTGGCCCGCAAGCAGTCCCGCTATATGGGCCGCACCATCGACCCGGACCGTGAGATCGTGGCCACCTGCGGCTCCACCGAGGCCATGATGTGCGCCATGATGACCGTGGCCAACCCCGGGGACAAGGTCATCGTCTTCTCCCCCTTCTATGAGAACTACGGGGCGGACACCATCCTCTCCGGGGCGGAGCCCATCTACGTGCCCCTGCACCCGCCCGCCTTCACCTTCGACGTGGACGAGCTGGAGGCCGCCTTCCGCCAGCGCCCCAAGGCCCTGGTGCTGTGCAACCCCTCCAACCCCTGCGGCCGGGTCTTCACCCGGGAGGAGCTGCTGACCATCGCGGAGATGGCCACCAAATACGATACGTATGTCATCACCGACGAGGTGTATGAGCACATCGTCTACGCCCCCCACCGGCACACCTACTTCGCCACCCTGCCGGGGATGTGGAACCGGACGCTGTCCTGCTCCTCCCTGTCCAAAACCTACTCCATCACCGGCTGGCGGCTGGGGTACATCATCGCCCCGGAGGAGATCATCGACCGGGCCAAGAAGGTCCACGACTTTTTGACGGTGGGCTGCGCCGCGCCGCTGCAGGAGGCGGTGATCCCCGGCCTGGAGTTCGGCCAGGACTACTACGACGACCTGCTGGCCAAGTACACCCACAAGAAGGACCTGTTCCTCAAGGGCCTGGACGACCTGCACATCGCCCACAATGACCCGGAGGGCGCCTACTATGTGCTGCTGGACATCAGCGAGTACGGCTATGAGAGCGACCTGCAGTTCTGCAAGAACCTGGCCCGGGAGGTGGGCGTGGGGGCCGTGCCCGGCTCCAGCTTCTTCCAGGAGCCGGTGAACCACCTGATCCGCCTCCACTTCGCCAAGAACGACGATACCCTCAACGAGGCGCTGAACCGGCTGGAGAAGATCCAGAAGCTGAAAAAATGATCCCCCGCGGGCCCGTCCGGGAAAACCCGGACGGGTCCTTTTTCGTCTTAAAGACAGAAGCGGTTCTCTTTCCTCCGCCCCAGTCCGCGCATATCCCATTTTCTCCCCGCATAGGATGGAGCAACAAGAGGCGGGGAGTGTTGTGTTTTGAAGGGTAACATGGAGGAGCGGGCCGAACGGCTGGCTCAGTACATCATCGAAAACCGGACCACGGTCCGCGCCGCCGCACAGAAATTCGGCATCAGCAAATCCACAGTGCACAAGGACATCTCCGAACGGCTGCCCCAGTTCAACCGGGTGCTGTACCAGCAGGTGAAGGAGGTCCTGGAGGTGAACAAGGCCCAGCGGCACATCCGGGGCGGCATCGCCACCCGAAAAAAGTACCGCGGGGAATAAAATGCGCATAGACTGGTCTTAGAAAGCTCGCAACGGAGGAATCGATATGGCAAAGCAATCCCGCTGCCGCCGCGTGGTCCGGTCCACACCGGAGCCCCCGGCCGCCGCAGCGCCGGCCACCCCGGAGCCTCCCGTCCGCCGCTGGCCTCACCCGGTGGAGGGCGCGGAGCCCATCCAGGACCTGGACCCGGCACTCCATTACATACGATGCGCCCTCTCCTATCAGAACCAATTGCTGGCCGACATCAAGACGCTTTTGCAGCAGCTGGTTCCGGAGGAGACCCGGGAGGATGCGGAGAGTTCCTGAAAAATGGCGTGCCGCGCTCCGGCACGCCATTTTCCTCTTGTGTTTTTCCGCTTCCCGTTTTATAATGTTGCAGCGAGTATTATGTAAATCGTCTCACCCAGTTTTTCCAAAGAAACCCCCGCGGCACCGCCGCGGCTGCAAGGAGCGTTTTGAATATGGCAAAGAGAACCCGCCGGAGACGGCGCAGCTGGAGCAGACTGCTGCTTCTCGTGGTCTTTGTGGCCGCCGCACTGTATGCCGGCTACTTCTGTCTCTTCCGTCCCCCTGAGGTCCCCGCCGAAACCACCCAGCCCGACGAGGCGGAGGAGGTCTCCGCCGAGGACGCCGCCCAGGACGCGGAGGCCCTGGTCCAGGCGGCCCATCTGGAGCGCAAGCCCTATTTCTACACCATTCTGGTGTCCGGCGTGGACGACCACAACGGCGGCAGCGACACCAATATCCTGGTGGCTGTGGATGCGGAGAACGATTACATCTACGGCGTCAGCATCCCCCGGGACACCAAGGCCGTCATCAACGGAAAGAACCACAAGATCAACTTCGCCTATAACTCCGGCGGGACCGCTCTGCTGGCCGAGACCATCTCCCAGCAGCTGGGGATCCCGGTGGACTTTACGGTAACCGTGGATCTGGACGGCTTCGCCGCGCTGGTGGATGCCATCGGCGGCGTGGACTTTGAAGTCCCCATCAGCATGAATTACGACGACCCCTACCAGGACCTGCACATCCACTTCTCCGCCGGGATGCAGCATCTCTCCGGTGCGGAGGCGCTGAAGGTGGTCCGCTTCCGGCACAACAACGACGGCTCCGGCTACGGCAGCGAGGACATCGGCCGGATGCAGACCCAGCAGAACTTCCTGAAAGCCGTGGCGCAGCAGACGCTGACGCTCGCCAATGTGGACAAGGTGGGCGAGTTCGCCAAGATCTTCCAGCAGTATGTGGACACGGACCTGTCCCTTGGGAATCTGGCCTGGCTGGGGAAGGAGGCCATCAGCATGGGCGTGGAGAACATCTCCTTCTCCACCCTGCCCAATGAGTGGCGCTCCCCTTACATCTATCTGGACCCGGACGCCACGCTGGAGCTGGTCAACCAGTACCTGAACCCCTACGTGGAGGACCGGACCATGGAGGATTTGGACATTCCCTCCTGAAAAGGCCGCCTGTCCGCGTTCTGTTCCATCAGGCAGAAATCCTGAATTCGATTTCCCATTTTATATAAGGAGGTGCCGTCATGAAGAAACGGGTCCCCGCGCTGGTGCTGGCACTGGCGCTTGCTCTTACCGTCCCCGCCTGGGCCGCCCAGGACACCCCGGACAATTTCGTCCGCAGCAAAACCTACGCCGGCCAGTTCTCCGACCTGACGCCGGAGTCCACGTTCTACGACAATGTGGCGGCGCTGTATGAGTACGGCCTCTCCGTGGGCAAGGCCGACGGCACCTTCGGCCTGCGGGACCATCTGACCGTGGGGCAGGTGGTGATCTTCGCCGGCCGCATCCGCAGCCTGTACCGCACCGGAGACGCTGAGGCGGGTCCCGGCGCCTATGCCGCCGAGGATGAGGCCGCGGCCCTCCGGTACCTGCGCTATCTCCAGGCGGAGGGTGTCATCGGCACGGAGCTGGACGAGTCCCTCTCCACCCCCGCCACCCGGGCCCAGGTGGCCCATGTGCTGGCGAACACCCTGCCGGAGGACGCTCTGCCCGCCATCCATACGGATCTGGTGACCCAGGCTTACGCCAGCCGGCAGTTCATCACCGACGTGACCGAGTACACCCCCTATTACCAGGACATCCTGACCCTTTACCGCACCGGCGTGTCCGTGGGCAGCGACGCCGCAGGCTCCTTCCTCCCGGACCAGCCCATCACCCGGGGCGCGGCCGCCGCCATGCTGACCCGCATGGTGGATCCAAGCCTGCGGGCGACGCCGGACTGGGACCTGGGAAAGGAGTCCTGGAGCGCCCAGGGCGCCGCCATGGGAGATCTGGTGCCCCTGGGGACGTATATCGCCGCCCCCGCCACCGCGGCGGAGATGGACGAGAGCGTCCGCTACATGCTGGCATCCAACCAGAACACGCTGGTCCTGCAGTACCCCAGCCTCTCCGTGACCTCCGCCCGGCGGGTGATGGAGGCGGCCCTGGCAGCTGTGAAAACCTATTGTGAGCAGTGCTACAACACGGTCAACTGCACCTATTCCGCAGACGGGTCCATCACCCTCACCTTCTCCGCCGCCAGCGCGGGAGATCAGATCCTGACCTACCGGGACGCGGCCATGGAGGCGGCCATTGCCGTCCATGATGCCCTGTGGGAGAGCGGAGAGATCACCACCTCCATGTCAGACTATGAGAAGGCCCGGGTCTATTTCACCTGGATCTGCGACAACTGCGTCTATGATTACACCGCCGGGGACAGCTCCCTGAGCCACATCGCATACAACCTGTTTGAAAACGGCACCGCCGTGTGCGACGGGTACACCGGCGCCTACAACCTGCTGCTGAAGCTGGAGGGCATCGACTGCACAGCCCTCTCCAACAACTCCCACATCTGGACCGTGGCCACCCTGGACGGCACGGACTACCACATCGACACCACCTGGGGCGACAGCGGCCCCGCCCCCAATTACGACTACTTCGCCATGACCGCCGAAGAGTCCTGGCAGCACCACAGCTGGTAAGCTGTTGAAAAGCGCCCCCGGCAAAAGCCGGGGGCGCTTTTTTCTCTTCAGGGGCTGCCGGCTTTCACAGATGATGGTCCCGCAGCAGCCGCTTGGCCTGCTCCCACAGCTCGTCGCTGACGGTCTGGACCACCACGACCTTCTGCACCAGCTCCGGCAGGGCGGCCGTCAGCTCATGCTCGATCAGCGTCTCGTTGGTCAGGTCCGCGGAGGGGCACCCGGCGCACTGGCCCAGCAGCTTGATATACAGCACGCCGGCCTCCAGGTGGTCGATCTCCAGCCCGCCGCCGTGGGCCCGGAGAGACGGACGCACCTTCTCGTCCAGTACGGCCTCGATCTGCTTCAACTCTTCACTCATGTGTTTTCCTCCTGTTCTGCCGCCTTGGCGGCGGCGAGCTTGTCGAAAAAGTTTTTCGACAAGCTCCCTGCATTTTCAGAACTTCAAAAAGTTCTGAAAATGGTTGATTGAAAACGAAAGACACCCCTCCTGGGTTTCTTTCGTAGCTATCTTCCTTCCCGTTTTCTTGAATTTCAGGACCGATCGACAGCTTGGGCGATTTCCTCCCGGATGCGGTGGCGGGTGCTGTCGAACAGCAGCTCCCGGTTGTGGCGGAAATAGGCGTCGCAGCCGAACTGCTCCACAAACCAGGAGGTATCGTACCCGGCGGTGATCTCCGTGACGAAAATCACCAGCTCCTGGCTGTCGCCGAAGGTGGTCTCCAGGAAGCGGAAGGCGTTATCGAACATGTCCTTTGTGGCCTCCACCTGCTCCTTCCGCCGCCGCACCTCTTCAGCGAACCAGCCCCGGACGGCGTCCATGGCCCCCTCCGGGGCCACGGCCTCCCGGTCCAGCCGCTGGCGGTAGTCCTCCAGGGCGTTGATCTCCCGCTGCCGGAGATCCCGGGACTCCTTGTCCAGCTGGCCGGCCTCCCTGGCCTGCTTCATGGCGGTGCGGCGCTTCCACAGCAGCTGGTCCAGCACCGTCAGCGGCGGCGCGTCCGTGATCTTCTCCCGGAATTCCGTCAGGGAGGTGTGGAGGGCCTCCGTCAAAGCGTCCTGCCGGCGGGTGTTCCGGGCCTCTTCGCTGAGACGGGACAGCACCAGCCCCATGACGGAGAGCTTCTCGTCAAAGGGGGCCTCCCGCAGCTCCAGCACCGTGATGTTCTGCCAGGTGCCGCTGAGGATCCCCTCCACGTGGTAGGTCTTTTGATACTTGTAGAACATCTCCAGGTAATTGGCGAAGTCCTTGGCGATCCGGGGCATCTGGATGTACTGCCCCACCACCTCCCGGTCCGCCCGAATGCCCAGGGTCTCGTAGGCGTAGAGGAGCTCGCTCAGGTCCTCCCAGCCCCGGGCGGTGGCGAACTGGAGGCCGTCCGCCGTGTTTTCGATCCGGTAGAAGTTGTCCTTCTTGATGTCCAGGTACGAGAGGATGGCCCCGTGGAGGTTCTTCCGGCGGGCGTACTCCTTCCACACGCCGTAGTCCTCCGCCACATCGATGCGCTTCACCCGGTCCAGCGTCACCACGTCGAAGTCCCGGACGGACTTGTTGTACTCCGGCGGGTTGCCCGCCGCCACGATGAGCCACCCCTCCGGCAGCGCCTGGTTGCCGAAGGTCTTGCACTGGAGGAACTGCAGCATCATGGGGGCCAGGGTCTCGGTGACGCAGTTGATCTCGTCCAGGAAGAGGATGCCCTCTTTCAGCCCGGTCCGCTCCATCAGCCGGTAGACAGAGGCCAGGATCTCGCTCATGGTGTACTCGGTGACGGAGACCTCCTCCCCGCCGTAGGTGCGCTTTTCAATGAAGGGCAGGCCGATGGCGCTCTGCCGGGTGTGGTGGGTGATGGTGTAGGCCACCAGGCCCACGCCGGTCTCGGCGGCGATCTGCTCCATGATCTGGGTCTTGCCCACGCCGGGCGGGCCCATCAGCAGCACCGGCCGCTGGCGCACCGTGGGGATCAGGTAGTTGCCCAGCTGGTCCTTGGCCAGATACGCCTTCAAGGTGTTGGTGATCTCCTGCTTTGCCTGTTTGATGTTCATATCGTTAGCTCCTTACAGTTGGGGAAGTTCGTCCAAATCGATCAGGTCCAGCCCGGCGGCCCGGGCCTCCTCCGCCGCCTCCCGGGCGGCCCGCTCCAGCTCCGGAGTGGGCACCACCAGCCGGATGGCCCAGGGGGGCATCTTCACGGAGAGGGGCGGCTCCTCCAGCAGCACGAAGGCCGTGTCGTAGGGCGGCCGTTTCCGGGGGTAGATGCCCATGCCGTCGGTGAAGTACACCAGCCCCCGGAGGGAGGTGAAGGCCCCCTCCGTCTGGAGCTGCGCCACGTGGTCGAACACCGGCCGGAAGTCCGTGGCGCTGCCCCCCACCAGCTGAAAATGCTCCATATAGGCTTTCAGCTCCTCCAGGTCATGGATGGGGGTGTCAGACCGGACCTGGTCGTCGCACTGGAGGATGCGGATGTTCACCTTCCGGGTGAAGGTCTCCGTGCTGCGGAGGATGGCGTAGGTGCAGGCCAGGAACTGCCGCACCAGCTCTCCGGAGGTGGACATGGAGGTGTCCACGGCGATGACGAAGTCCTCGATCCGCTTCTCCTCCTTGGTCTCGGGGGGCTCCACCAGGGGCATGTTGCCGTAGAGCTGGAGGCCGTAGGTATAGAAGATGTAGTCGAAGGCGTCTCCGTCCACCGCCATCACCTCCCGGGGCACGGCGAACCGCCGGAGGAAGGCCCGGTAGTCCACGTCGTCCCGGTTGGCCACCTGGATCTGCTCCAGCACCGCCTCGCCGCCGGTGGCCTTGCCGGCCAGCACCGTCTCCAGTCCCGTCTGGGTCTTTTCGGAGACGCCCTGCCACTTCTGCTCCCTCTGCTTCTGCTGCTCCTGGTCCTGCTGGTCCGGATCCCACAGTCCATGGTCGTCCACCAGAAAGGTCCGCTGGAGCCGGGCCACCTCATACGCCGGCAGGTCCAGCCGCAGGAGATGGCGGTAGATGCCCTCCGCCGTCAGCACCGGCATCTCTGCCCGGCACTCGCCGTAGAACTTCTGCTTGGCGGGGACGAAGCCCCCGGCCAGGCAGGGGTAGTCCAGCTCGTCCAGAATGCTCTCCACTGCGACGTCGCAGGCCAGATCCCACAGCTCCGCCACCCTGCCCCGCTTCTTCCACAGGTGCCGCAGCATACAGTGGAGCAGCACGTGGAGATAGGCCCGGTCCACTGCCGTCCGGGACCGGAGATACCGCTCCGAGAGGAAGCTGCCGTCGTAATACAGCGTCTCCCCGTCGGTGGCCAGGGACAGTGTCACGCCCCCGCCGGGCTGGAAGTCCAGGCTGCACAACGCCACATCCAGATAGGGCAGATTCAGATACAGTTCGTTCCGGGCCGTCTGCAAAATCTCCAGCCCGATGGCCGTCAGGTCCTTGGCCGCCATGGCGCGCCTCCTTCCCTGCTATAAGTCAAAGGTCTTGTCCAGCCCCCGGGGGGCCGCATCCCGCTGCTGTTCCAGCAGCAGGGCCAGGGCCTCGGCGGCGCCGGTCTCCCGGGCCAGATCCCGGGCGGCCGCCAGCTCCGCCGTCTCCGGCTCTGCCGTTTTCAGCAGGAAGGCCAGGCCCGTCATGTCCCGCTCCCCCACCAGCCAGACCGCCGCCTCACCAGCGTGGGTCTTGAGATAGCGGAGATACTGCCCCTCCGCCCGATCCGTCAGCTCCGTCGGATACCGCAGCCGCCAGAAGGCCAGCCGCACCGCGCAGTCCTCGTCGTGCTCCATGCCCAGAAAGCCGCTCCACAGCTCGTCATACGTCCGCAGATCCAGCTTCTTCCGGCGGAAGGAGTGGTGATAGGGGTACCCGGCGCCGAAGATGTTGTAATCAAAGTGGTGGGCCGGGCAGTTCTCCTCATAGACCTCCCGGTACTCCGGAAAGAGCAAACGGAACACGGTACCATCCGTCTCCTCCACGGTGACGTCCAGCTCCCAGGGCAGCTCGTCTGCGAAATAGGCCAGGGTGTCCCCCTGCTCCCCCACCCGGGTCAGATGGAAGGTTGCCAGCCGCCGGCAGTTCATCAGCACCCCGCCGCCCCACTGACCGATGCCGTCGTGGAGCCGCAGGGTCCGCAGGCCGCCGCAGTTCATCAGGGCGTAATCCCCCACCCGCTCCAGAGGCCGGGGCAGGGTCAGGTCCTCCAGGTCCCGGTTGCTCCAGGTCCCCGGGTCCGTCCCGGCGCCGCAGGTCACCAGCAGGTCCTCTCCCTCCACGGAAGCGGCGGTGGGCGAGAGGGCGTGGTCCCCCAGGGCCGTCACCGGCAGGCCGTATAACGTCTCCGGCAGGCGGGCCCGCGCGTCGCAGGTGGCCGCCCGCAGGATGGTGATCCCCGCCGCCTCCCGGCGGATGGTCAGCCTCCAGTTTCCGCTGCCGCTGATGGTCTCCACGGTGCTCACCTCCTTTTCTCCGGACAAGCCGTCATTCTCAACTTCAGTAGTGTATCACATTTTCTGTTAAGAGCCTAGCCCCAAGGACCACAAAAATTTTTTTTACGGAATCCAGTGTTTCCCTCTTGACAATCCGTGCATACTGTATATACTGTAAATGTACAGCACGAACAGGAGTGACTTCCATGGAACTCATCATCCGCAATACCACCAACCAACCCATCTACGATCAGATCTACTCCCAGATCAAAGCCCAGATCATCGCGGGGAAGCTCTCTCCCGGAGAGGCGCTGCCCTCCATCCGGGCCCTGGCCAAGGACCTGCGGATCTCCGTCATCACCACCAAGCGGGCCTACGACGAGCTGGAGGCCGACGGCTTCCTCTACACCGTGGCCGGCAAGGGCTGCTTTGTGGCGGAGAAGAATCTGGACCTGATCCGGGAGCAGAAGCTGAAGGAGCTGGAGGACCACCTGGACGCCGCCGTGGAGCTGGCCGCCCAGTGCGGCGTCTCGGCGTCGGAGCTGATGGAAATGCTCCGCATCCTGCTGAAAGAGGAGGAACCTCACGTATGAACGCCATTGAATTGAGCCATGTGACAAAACACTTTCCCGGCTTTACCTTGCAGGACCTGTCCCTCACCGTGCCCAGCGGCACCATCTGCGGCCTGGTGGGCGAGAACGGCGCCGGCAAGTCCACCACCATTCGCCTGCTGATGGGGGCCCTGCGGCCGGACAGCGGCAGGTGCACTGTCCTGGGGGCGGATTCCGCCTCGCCGGAGTTTCTCTCCGTGAAAGAGGACATCGGCGTGGTGCTGGACGAGGCCTATTTCCCCGAGAGCCTGAACGCCCTTCAGGTGGGAGGCGTCATGGCCAAGACCTACCGCCGGTGGGACGGCAAGCAGTACCAGACCTATCTCACCCGCTTCGGCCTGCCGGAGAAGAAGCCCTTCAAGGACTTCTCCCGGGGCATGAAGATGAAGCTGGCCATTGCCGTGGCGCTGAGTCACAGCCCCAGGCTGCTGGTGCTGGACGAGGCCACCTCCGGTCTGGACCCCATCGTCCGGGATGAGGTGCTGGAAATCTTCAACGAGTTCACCCGGGAGGAGGACCACTCCATCCTCATCTCCTCCCACATCCTTAGCGACCTGGAGAAGCTGTGCGACTATATCGCCTTCCTTCACCAGGGGCGGCTGCTGTTCTGCGACGAGAAGGACCGGCTGCTGGAGGAGTATGGGATCTTCGTGGGCACGGCGGACCAGGTGAACAGCCTTCAGGAGGGGGCCGTGGTGGCCCGGGAGAACGGCGGCTTCGGCGGCGTCCGATGCCTGGTGAGGCGGGCCCTGGTGCCCGCGGGCTGGGCGCTGGAGCGGCCCACGGTGGAAGATATCGTCCTGTTTTTGGTGAAAGGAGCGAAGGAGCAATGAGCGCCCTGCTTTTGAAAGACTACTACGTGATCTTCCGGCAGATGAAGATCTTCCTGCTGCTGATTCTGGTGTTCTCCTGCATCCCCGGCACGTTTTACAGTACCTTCGCCGTGGTGTACGCCTCTATGCTGCCCTACACCGCCCTGGCCTATGACGAGCGGAGCAAGTGGGACCAGATGGCCGCCATGATGCCCTACTCCGCCCGGGACGTGGTGCTGAGCAAGTACGTCTTCGGCTGGATCAGCGTGGCCGTCGCGGCGGCGGCCACCTTTGTCCTCCAGACCATCCTGTCGGTCATCTGGCTCAGCGATGTGACCGGGCCCTCCCTCCCCATCATCCTGCTGTCTGTGTGCGTGGCCGTGTGCATCCTGGACATCACCCTGCCCATGATGTTCCGGTTCGGTGTGGAGAAGGGGCGGCTGGCGATGTTCCTCATCATCTTCCTGGTGTGTGCCAGCGCCGGAGGCATCGCCACCATCGAGCAGTCCTCCCTGGATGGCGGGTTCTACCTGTCCCTCTCCCTGGTGCCCGCCGCCATCGCCGCCGTGGTGCTGACGGTGGTGTCCATCCCTCTCGCCATCCGGTTTTACGGCCGCCGGAGCAGGTGAGCGGTATGGCGGATACACCGAAAACGCCCCGCCCGGCGCCGGCCCCGGCGGACATCGCCGCCCTGCTGGCCCTGTGCGGGGCGGCCCTCCTGAACCGAAAGGAGCCGAGATGAAAAATACCCATGTCTGTCCCAAGTGCGGGAGCAGGGACATCGTCCGAATCCCCGACCACCCCAGCCGCTACGCCAGCGGCAGCAACATCTACACCAGCAAATATACCCTCATGGGAAAGATCCCGGTGATCCGCTACGTCTGCTGCGGCTGCGGGTATGTGGAGAATTGGGTGGAGTCCCCCATGGAGCTGGTCCAGATCCACCAGACCTACGGGGACCCGTGACTCTTCCAAGGGCCGGGCGCGGAAATTCTGCGCCCGGCCTTTGCCGAAATCCACAGAAAACCGGCCAGGACCGCCCCTCCGATTCTGCCGGTTTTGCCATCTGACGGCCGTTGACATTTCCCCGGGCCGGTGCTACACTGGAACAGTATTTTTTGGAAACGCTTTGGGCGGCGGTTTGCGGCGGATGCCGCAACGCGACAACCGAACAGGCACACCGCGGACCGCGGCCGAACGTCCCGAAAGAGACAGGGACTTTCAGCCGCAAAATCGGTCCGGCGGTGTTTTTTGTTATGCAAAAGCATAACAAAAAACGAAAATGTGCCATTTCCCCGCCCCTTTGGGGCAACCGGAAATGATGCGCAAAAACTTCATGCGCAGCGGCATTTGCCTGTGTTCGTGGTGCACTGTACCGGGCATGAAGTTTGTTTTTTGTTTGTCGGCCCGGGGCGTACAATTCGGTTTCCTGCTAAAACTGTGTGGTGTGGAAAGGCAAGGTGAGCGGCATGTCAACGAAATTCGTATTCGTCACCGGCGGCGTGGTCTCGGGTCTCGGCAAGGGGATCTGCGCGGCCTCCCTGGGGCGGCTTCTGAAGCAGCGGGGCGTCCGGGTGCGGAACCAGAAGTTCGACCCCTATATCAACGTGGACCCGGGGACCATGAGCCCCTATCAGCACGGGGAGGTCTTTGTCACCGAGGACGGGGCCGAGACGGACCTGGACCTGGGCCACTACGAGCGGTTCGTGGACGAGGACCTGACCGGCAACAGCTCCGTGTCCTCCGGCAAGGTGTACTGGTCCGTGCTGAACCGGGAGCGCCGGGGCGACTACCTGGGCGCCACGGTGCAGATCATCCCCCACATCACCGACGAGATCAAGCGCCGCATCTACGCCATGGCGGAGGAGGACGTGGACGTGGTCATCACGGAGATCGGCGGCACCGTGGGCGACATCGAGTCCCAGCCCTTTCTGGAGGCCATCCGCCAGGTGGCGGCGGAGCGGCCCCAGGGAGATGTGGTGTTCATCCACGTACCCCTCATCGTCCAGATCCCCGGCAGCGGCGAGCTGAAGAGCAAGCCCACCCAGCACTCCGTGAAAGAGCTGCTGTCCCTGGGCATCCAGCCGGATATTCTGGTGTGCCGGTGCGACGTGCCCATCACCGAGGACGTCCGCCGGAAGATCGCCCTGTTCTGCAACGTCCAGCCGGACTGCGTCATCCAGAACGCCACGGCGGAGACGCTGTATGAGGTGCCCCTGCTGATGGCCAAGGAGGGCCTGGACGAGGTGGTGTGCCGGAAGCTGGGCCTCATCACCCACCAGCCGGACCTGCGGGAGTGGAGCGCCATGGTGAAGCGGGAGAAGAACGCCCACAAGCGGGTCACCATCGCCCTGGTGGGCAAGTACACCCAGCTCCACGACGCCTACCTCTCCGTGGTGGAGTCCCTGAACCACGCGGGCACCGCCAACGACGCGGTGGTGGACATCCGGTGGGTGGACTCCGAGACCCTGACGGAGGCCAGCACGGCGGAGCGGCTGGCGGGCTGCAGCGGCATCCTGGTGCCCGGCGGCTTCGGCGACCGGGGCATCGAGGGCATGATCGCCGCCGTCCGGTACGCCCGGGAACACCGCGTCCCCTACTTCGGCATCTGCCTGGGGATGCAGATGGCGGTGATCGAGTTCGCCCGCCATGTGCTGGGCTGGGCCGACGCCAACTCCTCCGAGTTCTCCGGCTCCACCGCCCACCCGGTCATCGACCTGATGCCGGACCAGGTGAACGTCACCGACAAGGGCGGCACCATGCGGCTGGGCCGGTACCCCTGCGTGCTGGCGGAGGGCTCCCGCAGCCGGGAGCTGTACGGCGCGGCAGAGATCTCCGAGCGCCACCGCCACCGCTATGAGTTCAACAACGACTTCCGGGCGGAGATGGAGGCCGCCGGCATGCGCCTGGCGGGATTGTCCCCGGACGGCCGCCTGGTGGAGATCATCGAGCTGCCGGACCACCCCTGGTTCGTGGGCGCCCAGTTCCACCCGGAGTTCAAGAGCCGCCCCGACCGGCCCCATCCGCTGTTCTACGGTTTCGTCAAGGCCTCTGTGGAGAAGATGGAGGCTGACACTGAATAAAAATCCCGGTTGGGACGGCTCTCTGCCATGCGGGCGGTTGCCCCGCAAGGGGCGAGCCCGCCGGCATCCCCCAGGGACTGCCGCTGTAAGCGGCCGTCCGTCCCGACCGACCGCATCCGCTGTTCTATGGATTTGTCAAGGCCTCTGTGGAGGAAATGGAGGCCCAGGAGGTAACACGATGAATCACTTTGCCAAGATCGCCGCCCAGCTGGAATCCCGTGACCTGGACGGTATGCTGCTGACCCATGAGGCCAATCGCTTTTACGCCTCCGGCTTTCACTCCGCCGGGACCGACGGCATGGCCCTGGTCACCCGGGAGAAGTTCTACTACTTCACCGACTCCCGGTACACAGAGGCCGCCCGGCGGCATGTGCAGGACGCGGAGGTCCAGGAGGTTGGCCCCGGCCGGGGCTATTCCGCCCTGCTGAAGGAGGCCATCCAGCGCCACAACATCCAGCGCCTGGGGTTTGAGGACGCCTATATGACCGTCCGGGAGCACGGCGCCTATGCCAAGGCCCTGCCCTGTGAGCTGGTGCCGGCGGCGGACCTGCTGGCCCGGCTCCGGGATGTGAAGGACCCGGAGGAGCTGGAGATCATGATCGCCGCCCAGCGGATTGCGGAGAAGGCCCTGACGGATATCCTGAACGAGATCCGGCCCGGCGTCACGGAGAAGGAGATCGCCGCCCGGCTCCAGTATCTGATGCTCCACTACGGGGCGGAGGACAAGTCCTTCGATCCCATCGTGGTGTCCGGGCCCAACGGCAGCCTGCCCCACGGGGTGCCCTCGGAGAAGGTCATCCAGGCCGGGGAGTTCGTCACCATGGACTTCGGCTGCATCTATCACGGCTACTGTTCCGACATGACCCGCACCGTGGCGGTGAGATCCGTGACGGACGAGATGCGCCAGGTCTACGACACCGTGCTGCGGGCCCAGCTGGCGGGCATCGCCGCCGCCCGGGCCGGTGCCACCGGAAAGGCCGTGGACGGCGCCGCCCGGGCCGTCATCGAACAGGCGGGCTACGGCCCCTGTTTCGGCCACAGCTTCGGCCACGGTGTGGGGGTGGAGATCCACGAGGGCCCCAACGCCACCCCCTCCAACGACAAGCCCCTGCCCGCCGGGGCGGTGATCTCCGCCGAGCCCGGCATCTACCTGCCCGGGAAGCTGGGGGTGCGGATCGAGGACGTGCTGTACCTCACGCCGGAGGGCTGCCAAAACCTCACTCTGGCTCCCAAGGAGCTGGTCATTCTCTGACCCGGATTTCACACCACGCAAGGAGGAAAGATCCCATGGCAAGCTATATCGGCGCGTCCGCCGAGCAGGAGGACGCCGACCCCATTCTCATGGCCTTTGCCGCTGAGGCGGCCAAGGGCGATCCCGCCAGTCCGGAGGCCCGGGAGCTGGTGCTCCGCTGGCAGGCCCATCTGGCAAAGTTCAGCCGCAGCTGCGACGAGGAGAAGCTCCGCCGCCTGGCGGACCTGTACAGCTGGGACGACCGCTTTTCAGAGGTCCTGGACAGCTACGGCCCCGGCACGGCCCACTTCATGGGCGAGGCCATCGAGGCCTATCTGGAAGCCCTGTGAACGCCGCCGCGCCCCGGCGCAAAACCGCCTCCGCCCCCGCCGGCGGAGGCAGTTTTTGCCCTTCCGACCCCCAGTTTTCCGGCCTGCGGGCTGTTGACAAACCTGCACCGGAGACGCATAATAAAGCTATCGACACGCCAAAAATTGGATGCCCCGCATCCACTTGAGAGGGAGTATTCATGGACACCATCTATATCACCGGACACCGGAACCCGGACACGGACTCCATCGTCTCCGCCATGGCCTACGCGGCGCTGAAGAACGCCCTGGGCCAGCGGCAGTACGAGGCTGCCCGTCTGGGCCAGATCAGCGACGAGACCCAGACCGCGCTGGACCGCTTCGGCTTCCAGCCCCCCAAGCTGCTGAATAACGTGCGCACCCAGGTCCGGGACCTGGATTATGACACGCCCGCCACCCTGTCCGCCGCCGCCACCATCAGCCGGGCCTGGCGGACCATGCAGAAAGACAAGATCTCCGCCATTCCCGTGGCCAACGAGGACGGGACCCTGTTCGGCATGCTCTCCGCCGGGGACGTGGCCAACTATGACATGTCCTCCGTCCGCAACCCCAAGGTGGGCGAGATCCCGGTGTACAACCTGCTGTCCGTGTTGGAGGGAAAAATCCTCAACCAGGGCGGCGAGATGCGGGACGTGATCTCCGGCGAGGTCACCATCGCCCTGCCCGCCAGCCGGGAAAACCTGGTGTTCTCCGATCCGGGCAGCATCGTGGTCTGCGGCGACCAGCCGGACATGATCCGCCGGGCGCTGGAGATCGGCGTCAGCTGCATCATCGTCTGCCAGGCGGAGGTGGACCCGGAGCTGCTGGCCATGCAGACGGACACCTGCATCATCTCCACCGCCTATGACGCCTACCGGGCGGTGCGGCTCATCTACCACGCCATGCCCATCAGCAGCATCTGCAAGAACTCCGATCTGGTGTGCTTCCACCTGGACGACTATATCGACGACGTGCAGAACACCGTGCTGGAGAGCCGCTTCCGCGCCTACCCCATCCTGGATGAGGAGGAGCGGGTGGTGGGCACGCTGTCCCGCTACCATCTGCTGCGGCCCCGCCGCAAGCAGGTGATCCTGATGGACCACAACGAGAAGGCCCAGTCCGTGCCGGGCCTGGACCAGGCGGAGATCCTGGAGATCATCGACCACCACCGGCTGGCGGACATTCAGACCAAGAACCCCATCATCGTCCGCAACGAGCCCGTGGGCAGCACCACCACCATCGTGGCGGGGATGTACCAGGACAAGGGCCTGATGCCCACCGCCAAGATGGCGGGCCTGATGGCCGCGGCCATCGTGTCCGACACGGTCATGTTCAAGTCCCCCACCTGCACTCAGCGGGACATCGACGTGGCCAACCGCATGGCCCGGATCGCCAACATCTCCCTGAAGGAGCTGGGACAGGTGATCTTCTCCGCCTCCGGCGGAGGCGCGAAGTCTGCGGAGGAGATCTTCCGCACGGACTACAAGGAGTTCCACATCGCCGGCCACAACCTGGCGGTGAGCCAGGTCACCTGCATGGACTCCGACCAGCTGCTCCAGCGCAAGGGTGAGTTTTTGCAGCTCATGGAGTCCCTGCAGAAGAAGCAGGGCTTTGACATGGTGATCCTGATGATCACCGACGTGCTGCTGGAGGGCACCCAGCTGCTGTTCGTGGGCGACAGGGACAGTATCCGCCAGGCCTTCAACGTGGAGGATGCGGAGGACGTGGTGTTCCTGCCCAAGGTCATGTCCCGGAAAAAACAGGTCATTCCCATGCTCTCCGCCCTGTGGGGCTGAGGAGCGCGTGCCCCCGCCGCCCGGCGCTTTCTGCTGAGAAAGCTGCCGGGCGGCTCCGCATTTTTGCAAATTTCCCGTTCTCCGCAAGATCATTCAGATATTTTGTATAAAATCACCATTGACTTTGCCTGTTTAAAGCAGTATGGTGTAAAAGTACAAAGGCCGGTCGGCAGAAGGGAGCTCTTCCATGGTTTTGTTTGCAGCAGCATTCCGCACTGTGGCGGAGTTCTCTCGATTTTATGGCTGCCAGGTCCGCTATGCGGGCCGATATTGTCATAGGCAGAGCAGCCAGTAAAGGATCCGGCGGCCGGTGGATCTCACCCCGTATGGAAGGCGGCTCTGCTCTTCGGACAGAGCCGCTTTTTGTAATTTCCCCGCGATCAATCTTGAAAAGGAGATCACTGCGATGAAAAAGAAGCTTCTTGCCCTTGCGCTGACCGCCGTCATGGCCCTGAGCCTGGCCGCCTGCGGCGGCGACACCCAGTCCACAGACACCGATGCTGATACCAGCGGCGGCGAGTCCGCCTCCGGCAGCCAGACCTATACCGTGGGCATTATCCAGCAGGTCCAGCACGAGGCCCTGGACGCCGCCACCCAGGGCTTCCAGGACGCCCTGACGGAGCTGCTGGGCGACAGTGTCACCATCGATCCCCAGAACGCCTCCGGCGACACCGCCAACTGCACCACCATTGCCAACAACTTCGTCTCCCAGGGCGTGGACCTGATCATGGCCAACGGCACCACCGCTCTCCAGGCCGCCGCCACCGGCACCAGCACCATTCCCATCTTGGGCACCTCCATCACCGAGTACGGCGTGGCTCTGGGCATTGACGGCTTTACCGGCACCACCGGCTTCAACGTCTCCGGCACCTCCGATCTGGCGCCCCTGGACCAGCAGGCTGAGATGCTGCACACCTGGTTCCCCGACGCCCAGACCGTGGGCCTGCTGTACTGCTCCGCCGAGCCCAACAGCCAGTATCAGGTGGACACCGTCCAGGGCTACCTGGAGGACCTGGGCTATACCTGCACCCAGTACTCCTTCTCCGACTCCAACGACCTGTCCGCCGTGGCCACCTCGGCCTGCACGGCCAGCGACGTCCTGTACGTTCCCACCGACAACACCGCCGCCAACAACGCCGAACTGATCGGCAACATCGCCCTGGACACCGGCACTCCCATCATCGCCGGCGAGGAGGGCATCTGCAAGGGCTGCGGCGTGGCCACGCTGACCATCAGCTACTACGACATCGGCTACGCCACCGGCGAGATGGCCTATGAGATCCTGGTGAACGGCGCGGACCCCGCCACCATGCCCATCGAGTATGCGCCCCAGTTCACCCCCAAGTACAACCCCACCATGTGCGAGGCCCTGGGCCTGACCCCGCCCGACGGCTATGAGGCCATCGCCGAATAAGGACGAATGGGCGGAGAATCCGTGAAAAGCCAGCGGAAAAGGATGTTCCTTTTCCGCTCGGCTTGTCCAAACGGCCATTTTGGCCGTTTGGACAAGCCGACGGATGTTTTCAAATTGTGATCTGCTAAACTTCCGCTTTCACCGGCGCGGAGCCCTCTCCTGGGATCTCCTCCGCCCGGTCTCCGTCCTATGGGCGGCGGATTCCGGCACGCTCCGCGGGGCGGCCACCCACCCTTCCGTCCCGCCATCCAAATTTTATCAACAGACTTTCAGCGGAAAAGGGGCTTCCCCTTTCCGCTGAACTTTGCTAGAATAGAGCAGCAAACTGCCTCCGGAAACGGCCGGGGGATTTTGGAGGGATTTCACTTGAACATCATGCATCTGGTCAACGCCCTGCCGGGCGTGGCCGCCCAGGGACTGATCTGGGGCATCATGGCCATCGGCGTCTACATCACGTTCCGGATCCTGGACGTGGCCGACCTGACGGTGGACGGCACCATGGCCACCGGCGGCGCCACCTTCATCATGCTGACCATGGCAGGGGCGCCGGTGCCGCTGGCGATGCTGGGGGCGTTTCTGGCTGGCGTGCTGGCGGGACTGGTCACCGGCCTGTTCCACACCGCCTGCGGCATTCCGGCGATCCTCGCCGGTATCCTCACCCAGCTGGCCCTGTACTCTGTCAACCTGCGGATCATGGGACAGGCCAACCGGCCCGTCAGCTCCCGGCAGTATGACCTGCTGGTGGACCAGCAGAGCGTCCGCTCCCTGGGCCTGGACAACCCCATCCTGGTGGTGGCCATTTTTGTGGCGGCGGTCATCGCGGTGCTGTACTGGTTCTTCGGCACGGAGCTGGGCGCCTCCCTGCGGGCCACCGGTTCCAACCCCAACATGTCCCGGGCCCAGGGCATCAACACCAACTTCACCAAGGTGCTGGGCCTGATGCTGTCCAACGGCCTGGTGGCCCTGTCCTCCGCCCTGCTGGCCCAGTACCAGGGCTTCGCAGACGTGAACATGGGCCGGGGCGCCATCGTCATCGGCCTTGCCGCCGTCATCATCGGCGAGGTGATCTTCGGCAAGGTGTTCCGCAACTTCGCGCTGAAGCTGCTGGCCGTGGCCATCGGCGCCATTTTGTACTACCTGGTGTACCAGGTGGTCATCTGGCTGGGCCTGAACACCGACGACATGAAGCTCATCACCGCCCTGATCGTGGCGGCCTTCCTGGCCATCCCCTACTGGAAGGGGAAGTACGTCCACGTCAAGGTGCCCGCCGGGAGCGCCAATGCCGGAGCAAAGACAGGAGGGGATCAGGATGCTTGAGATCAAGGAGATCTGGAAGACGTTCAACGCCGGGACGGTCAACGAAAAGCAGGCCCTCCGGGACGTCAGCCTGACGCTGAAGGACGGTGACTTCTGCACCGTCATCGGCGGCAACGGCGCCGGCAAGTCCACCATGCTCAACGCGGTGGCCGGCACCTTTTCTGTGGACAGCGGCGCCATCGTCATCGACGGGGTGGACGTGACCCGCCTGCCGGAGCACAAGCGGGCCAAATTCATTGGCCGGGTGTTTCAGGACCCCATGATGGGCACCGCCCCCACCATGCAGATCGAGGAGAATCTGGCGCTGGCGGCCCGCCGGGGCCAGCCCCGCGGCCTGGGCTGGGGCATTACCAAGACGGAGCGGGCGGACTATCGGGAGCTGCTGCGGGACCTGGGCCTGGGGCTGGAGGACCGGCTCACCAGCAAGGTGGGGCTCCTCTCCGGCGGCCAGCGCCAGGCGCTGACGCTGCTGATGGCCTCTCTGAAGCGGCCCAAGCTCCTGCTGCTGGACGAGCACACCGCCGCCCTGGACCCCAAGACCGCCGCCAAGGTGCTGGAGCTGTCCGACCGGATCGTGGAGGAGAACGGCCTCACCACCATGATGGTCACCCACAACATGAAGGACGCCATCGTCCACGGCAACCGGCTCATCATGATGTACGACGGCCGTATCGTCATCGACGTGTCCGGTGAGGAGAAGAAGAAGCTCACCGTCCCCGACCTGCTGGCCCTGTTCAGCAAGGTCAGCGGCTCTGACGAGGCCGATGACAAGCTGCTGCTCTCCTGAGCCGCGGAAAAGCCGATTCGAACTGCATGTTACTCCCCGGCAGGGCCATCCTGCCGGGGTAGTTCTTGCCCTGGATTTTATCTCTTTAAAGCAGCAAAAAAGATTTGTGCAAAATCACGGTTGACATTTCCGCCGCCGCTTCGTATAATGCAAAGCAATCAAGCAAAACCGATGAGCAAGAGGAGTACCTGGTCAGGTCACCTTTCAGAGAGCCGTGGATGGTGGGATCACGGCAGAGAACTTTCCAGCGAATGGACTTGCGAGGGCAGCGCGAACGGCAAAACGCTCAGTAGCGTCTGACGGGACCCGCACCCGTTATCCGGGCGGCGCGTATGGATGTACGCGGAACGAGCGGGCGCTTTGCGTCAACTTGGGTGGTACCGCAGGATGGTTTCAAGTCTTGTCCCAAATATGGGGCAGGGCTTTTTTTGATTCCCCTGACCGGTCCGGGAAAGGAGTATGGAGACATGAAACACAACACCAGACGATGGCGCGGCCTGTGCCACGATATCAATTCCCTGAACGGACCCCTTTCAAACATTCTGTATCAAAGATTGGAGAATCTATCATGATGAATCTGCTGAAGAAGCTGGCCGCCTGCGGCCTGTCCCTGACCATGATGGCGTCCCTGGCCGCCTGCGGCGGCTCCGATGACGCCGCCTCCGGCGAGAGCGGCGGCGAGCCCGTCAAGTACCTGATCGGCATCAGTCAGTACGGCCAGCACGGCTCCCTGGACAACTGCCGGGAGGGCTTCCTCCAAGGCCTGGAGCAGGCCGGTCTGGTGGAGGGCGCGGACTTTGAGGTGGACTACCAGAATGCCAACTTCGACGACAACATGACCACCCAGATCGGCCAGACCTTCTCCGCCGAGGACGTGGACCTGATGGTGGGCATCGCCACCAACTCCGCCATCGCCTGCTTCAACGCCGCGGAGGACAAGGACATCCCCGTGATCTTCACCGCCATCACCGACCCGGTGGGCGCCCACCTGGACGCGGGCAACATCACCGGCACTTCCGACGCCCTGCCGGTGGAGGGCCAGCTCCAGCTGATCCGGGCATTGCAGCTGGACGCCGACACCATCGGCATCGTCTACACCACCAGCGAGACCAACTCCGTCTACTCCATCAGCGTCTATGAGGAGCTGGCGGCGGACTACGGCTTCACCATCGACGCGGTGGGCGTCACCTCCCAGGCGGAGGTCACCCAGGCGGTGGACACTCTGCTGTCCCACGGGGTGGACTGCCTGTCCAACCTGACGGACAACAATGTGGTGGGCGTGCTGGGCGCCATTCTGGAGAAGACCAACGAGGCGGGCATCCCCGTCTACGGCTCCGAGGTGGAGCAGGTTCGGCTGGGCTGCGTGGGCGGCGCGGGCCTGGACTACGTCCAGCTGGGCATCCAGACCGGCCTGATGGCCGCCAAGGTCCTCACCGGCGAGGCCGCCTGTGAAGATCTGCCCTACGAGACCATCGAGAACTACGGACTGTATATCAACTCCGACGCGGCGGCCGAGCTGGGCATCACCATTCCCGACGACATCGCCCAGGAGGCCCAGGAGTGCGCGGAATAACGCCTGCAAAATCCATTACTAAGGAGAACTCCTCATGAAGCTTGTCACCTATCGACTCAGCGGCGCCGAGTATGTGGGCGCCCTCACCGCCGACGGAAAGGGCGTGCTGCCCCTCCCCGCCGCCGACATGAACACCTTGATCGAAACCATGACCCCTGCCGACCTGCGCTCTGCCGCCGCGGCGGCGGAGCGGGGCGGCGCGGTCCCGCTGGCGGATGTGGAGCTGCTGGCTCCCATCCCCCGCCCCCGGCAGGATGTGGTCTGCCTGGGCATGAACTACCGGGACCACGCGGAGGAATCCGCCCGGTACAGCGCCGATGCCTTCACCAAAGACAGCGCAGCGGCGGTGTACTTCTCCAAGCGCGTCAGCGAAGCCGGCGCCCCCGGCGGCGTCATCCCCCGCCACGCGGGCCTTACGGACCGGTTGGACTACGAGGCGGAACTGGCGGTGGTGCTGGGCAAGGCCGCCCGGGACGTGAAAGCCGCCGACGCGGCGGACTACATCTTCGGCTACACCGTCCTCAACGACGTGTCCGCCCGGGACCTGCAGACGGGCCATAAGCAGTGGTACTTCGGCAAGAGCCTGGACGGCTTCACCCCCATGGGGCCCGTGCTGGTGACCGCCGACGAGATCGCCTATCCCCCGGCGCTGGAGATCACCAGCCATGTGAACGGCGAGCTGCGGCAGAAGTCCAATACCGCCCTGCTGATCACCTCCATCGGGCAGATCCTGGAGGAGCTGACCGCCGGCATGACGCTGCTGCCGGGCACCATCATCGCCACCGGCACCCCGGCGGGGGTGGGCATGGGCTTTGATCCGCCCAGATTCCTCCAGTCCGGCGACACCGTGGAGTGCACCATTGAAGGCATCGGCACCCTCCGCAGCACCGTGATCTGATCATTTCACAAGGAGGCATCTCTTTTCATGGACGTGATGGAACTGCTGACCAGCACCCTGATCCAGGGGCTGATCTACGCCCTGATCTCCTACGGCGTGTATATCACCTATTCCATTCTGGACTTCCCGGACCTGGGGGTGGACGGCACGTTTCCCCTGGGGGCCGCCGTCACGGCGGTGCTGATGACCAAGGGCGTCGATCCCTGGCTGACGCTGCCCGCCTCTCTGGTGGTGGGCGGTCTGGCGGGGCTTTTCACCGGCCTGGTCCACGTGAAGCTGAAGGTGCGGAACCTGCTGGCGGGCATCATCACCATGACCGCCCTGTTCTCCGTGAATTTACAGATCGCCGGGTCCAACCTGACCATCGACCGGGGCACGGACACCATCTTCACCTCCGCCCCGGTGATGGCCCTGTTCGGGGATCTCTCCCTCTCCGGGCGGAAGCTAATCGTGTCCCTGGCGCTGGTCATCGTCATCAAGCTGCTGCTGGACGCCTATTTCCACACGAAGTCCGGCCTGCTGCTGCGGGCGGTGGGCGACAACGCCACCCTGGTGACCACTCTGGCCAAGGACCGGGGCACAGTGAAGATCCTGGGGCTGGTGATCTCCAACGCCCTGGTGGCCTTCGGCGGGTGCATCGTCTGCCATGAGACCCGCAGCTTCTCCGCCACCATGGGCACCGGCCAGCTGGTGTACGGCCTGGCGGCGGTGATCATCGGCGTGTCCATCATGCACTTCTATGCCTCTACTCGGCTGGCCCGGGGGCTGCGGAAGTCCAGGGTCCTCCGCTTCCTGGGCTCCCCCCAGGGCACCACGGCGGTGGTGCTGGGCAGCGTGCTCTACAAGCTGTGCATCCAGGTGGCCATGAGCATGGGGCTGCCCACCAATATGATGAAGCTGATCACGGCGGCGCTGTTCCTGCTGGTGCTGGTGCTGTCTGGCCGGAAGGGGGAGGCGATCATCCATGCTTGAAGTACGGGACATCACGAAGATCTACAACCCCGGCACCCTGACGGAGCAGCGGCTGTTTGAGCACTTCTCCCTCACGGTGGAGGAGGGCCAGTTCGTGGCCATCGTGGGCGGCAACGGCAGCGGCAAGACCTCCCTGCTGAACATCATCTGCGGCTCCATCCCCGTGGAGGCCGGCGACGTGCTGGTGGGGGGACAGAGCATCTCCAGGCTGAAGGACTACCAGCGGTACGCCACCATGGGCCGGGTCTACCAGGACCCCGCCGCCGGCACCTGCCCCAACCTCACCATGCTGGAGAACCTGTCCCTGGCGGACAACAAGGGCAAGTCCTACGGCCTGGGCCGGGGTATCAATAAAAAGCGCATCGACTTCTACCGCCAGCAGCTCTCCTCCCTGGGCCTGGGGCTGGAGGATAAGCTGGACGTGCGGATGGGGGCCCTCTCCGGCGGCCAGCGCCAGGCGGTGGCGCTGCTGATGGCCACCATGACGCCGCTGAAGTTCCTCATTCTCGACGAGCACACGGCGGCCCTGGACCCCAAGACCGCGGAGACCATCATGGTCCTGACGGACAGGATCATCCGGGAAAAGCACCTGACGGCCATGATGGTCACCCACAACCTCCGCTACGCCGTGGAGTACGGAGACCGGATCCTGATGATGAACCGGGGCCATGTGGTGCTGGACCGGGCGGGGGCGGAGAAAGCCGCCACCTCCATGGACGACATCCTGGCCATGTTCAATCAGATCTCCCTGGAGACCGGGAATTGACGGAAAAGAAAGCGGGCATCCTTTGGATGCCCGCCCAGCTTGTCGAAAAAGTCTTTTCGACAAGCTGCTCACGTTTTTCAGAACTTCAAAAAGTTCTGAAAAACGGTTGATTGGAATGGCGCAGGACACCCTTCCTGGGTTTCCCGCGCACACCCTTCCTTCCCGTTTTCCTGAATTTCCGGGTTTATCGACAGACTGAGCGGGCATCCTTTGGATGCCCGCCTTTTTACTCTTTTTCCAGTTCATAGCCCATGGCCGTCAGCTCCCGCCGGATCTGCTCCACATGGGCGGCGTCCCGGGTCTCCAGCACCATGGAGACCATGCAGGCCCCCACGTCGGAGTGCTGGTCCTCCCGGGCGTGGTTGATGCTGAGGATATTGGCGCCGCTGTCCGCCACCACCTTCAAAAGCTGCAGCAGGCTGCCGGGCTTATCCGCCACCTTCGTGCTGATCTCCGCGATCCGCCCGGCCTTGGACAGGCCCTTGGTGATGATCCGGGACAGCGTGGTCACGTCCACATTGCCGCCAGAGACCACGCACACGGTCTTCTTCTCCGACGTGTCCACCTTGCCGAACATCACCGCCGCCACCGGCACGGCGCCGGCGCCCTCCGCCACGGTCTTCTGCCCCTCCATCAGTGCCAGGATGGCGGAGGCGATCTCGTCCTCGCTGACAGTGACCACCTCATCCACATACTGCTGGCACAGGGCAAAGGTCAGGTCCCCCGGCTTCTTCACCGCGATGCCGTCCGCAATGGTGGACACGCTCCGCAGCTCCGTGGGGCCCCCGGCGTGGCGGGACAGGTACATGGACGCCGCCCCCGCCGCCTGGACGCCCACGATCCGGCAGTCCGGCTTCAGCTGTTTCACCGCAAAGGCGATGCCGCCGATGAGACCGCCGCCCCCGATGGGCACCACGATCTGCTCCACGTCCGGCAGCTGTTCCAGGATCTCCAGGCCGATGGTGCCCTGTCCGGCGATCACCAGCGGGTCGTTGAAGGGGTGGGCGAAGGTGTAGCCCTGCTCCTTCGTCAGCCGCTCCGCCTCCGCCGCCGCGTCGTCATAGACGCCGGGCACCAGCACCACTTCCGCGCCGTAGCCACGGGTGGCCTCCACCTTGCTGATGGGCGCCCCGGCGGGCATGCAGATCACCGCCTTGATCCCCAGCCGGGATGCGGACAGGGCGATGCCCTGGGCGTGGTTCCCCGCGGAGCAGGCGATGACGCCCCGGGCCGCCTCCTCCGGCGTCAGACTGCGGATCTTGTTGTAGGCGCCCCGGAGCTTGAAGGCCCCGGTCAGCTGCAGGTTCTCCGCCTTGATGTACACGTTCTCCCCGAATTTCGGGGCCCTGTCCAGCGGTGTCCGCCGGGCGATGCCCCGCAGGGCCTCCTGGGCCTCCCGGACCATATCCAAAGTCAGCATGGACTCCCCTCCCACGTCTTTCTTATGCTTCATTATATCGGCGTGCCCGGCAGAATACAATGCACAACTCCTCCAATGTTTTTCGCCCAATGACACCATTTTTACAATTTGTCTATATACAAAAGACATCCATATTCTCTCCGCGGGCAGCGGGGCGTTCCTCCGCCCGCTGCGGCACGGAAAGTTTTCAATTCATCACTATACAAATCTTCCGAAAATTGCTATAATGAATCAGATTTTGTCGAAGGAGGAGTGTCCGTGAAACCGCACCGGAAAACGGCCCCCGCGGAGGCCGCGGCCGCCGGCCGCCAGGAGATGCCCCGCTGTGCCCCCAAGGCGGACAGCGGCCTCTCCTCCGCCCAGGCCCGGGCCCTGGCGGAGGCCGGCTGGGACAACCGCCCGGTGGAGTCTCCCACCAAAAGCGACAAGCAGATCGTCCGGGAGAACATCTTCACCTACTTCAACCTGATTTTCGTGGTGCTGGCGGTGTGCCTGCTGCTGGTGGGGGACTGGAAGGACATGACCTTCCTCCTCATCGTGGCGGCCAACGCCGTCATCGGCATCGTCCAGCAGCTGCGCTCCAAGCGCACCATTGAGAAGCTGTCCCTCCTCTCCGCCGCCAGGGTGCGGGTCATCCGGGACGGAAAGGTCCGGGATCTGCCGGTGGACCAGCTGGTGCGGGAGGACGTGGTAGAGCTCACCGCCGGCTGCCAGATCCCGGCGGACGGGCCGGTCCTCACCGGGCAGGTGCAGGTGAACGAGGCCCTCATCACCGGCGAGGCGGACGCCGTCACCAAGGAGCCGGGGGACCAGCTGCTGTCCGGCAGCTTCGTCATCTCCGGCAAGTGCCGGGCCCGGATGGACCAGGTGGGGGCGGACTCCTACGCCTCCAAGCTGACGCTGGCGGCCAAAAAGGACGCCGGCCCCGGCAAGAGCGAGATGATGCGCTCCCTGGACAACCTGATCCGCTTCATCGGCATCGTGCTGATCCCCATCGGCGCGGCGCTGTTCTACAACCAGTTCGTCAATCAGGATCTGGGCTTGCGGCAGTCCGTGGTCAGCACGGTGGCGGCCCTCATCGGCATGATCCCGGAGGGGCTGTTCCTGCTGACCAGCGTTGCCCTGGCGGTCAGCGTGGTGCGGCTGGCCCGGAACCGGACGCTGATCCACGAGATGAACGCCATCGAGACCCTGGCCCGGGTGGACGTGCTGTGCGTGGACAAGACCGGCACCGTCACCAGTCCCCAGATGCAGGTGCGGGAGGTGGTGCCCCTGGACCCGGAGTCCTGCTCCGAGACGGACATCGCCGACATTCTGGGGGCCTTTTACCGGGTGCTGGAGCCGGATAACGACACGGCGAAGGCCATCGCGGACAAGTTTCCCCGGGGGCCCGGCTGGCCGGACCGGGGAGCCGTGCCCTTCACCTCCGCCACCAAGTGGAGCGCCGTGAATTTCCTGGACCGGGGGGCCTACGTGGTGGGCGCGCCGGAGTATATCCTGGGGCAGGACTTCGCCGCCCTGGAAAAGCGCACCGCCCCCTACGCCGCCCAGGGCTGCCGGGTGCTGCTGCTGGCCCAGTGCGACGGGGCGGAGATCGGCCGCCTCCACGGCGTGGTGATCCCCCTGGCCCTGCTGGTGCTGGAGAACCCCATCCGCCCCAACGCCCCCAAGGTCTTCGACTACTTCCACACCCAGGGCGTGGATGTGAAGGTCATCTCCGGCGACAACCCGGTGACTGTCTCCGCCGTGGCGGCCCAGGCGGGCATCCAGAATGCGGAGCAGTGGGTGGACGCCCGGGAGCTCCAGACGGATCAGGACATCGCCAAGGCCGTGCGGGAGTATACCGTCTTCGGCCGGGTGGTGCCCAACCAGAAGCGGAAGATCGTCCGGGCCCTCCAGAGCCAGGGCCACACGGTGGCCATGACCGGCGACGGCGTCAACGACGTGCTGGCATTGAAGGACGCCGACTGCGGCGTGGCCATGGCCTCCGGCGCGGACGCCGCCTGCCAGGTGGCCCAGCTGGTGCTGCTGGACAGCGACTTCGCCGCCATGCCCAAGGTGGTGGCGGAGGGCCGCCGGGTCATCAACAACATCCAGCGGGCTTCGGCATTGTACCTGGTGAAGAACATCCTGTCCTTCTTCCTGGCCCTCATCACCCTGTTCGCTGCCTTCCCCTATCCCTTTGTTCCCATCCAGCTGACGCTGATCTCCGCCCTGACCATCGGCGTGCCCTCCTTCTTTCTGGCGCTGGAGCCCAACCACGACCTGGTGAAGGGCAAGTTCCTCCACAACGTGCTGCGGCGAGCCTTTCCCGGCGGTCTCACAGCCATCTTCGTCATCCTCTTTGCGGAGCTGTTCGTCTACACCTTCGACCTGACGCTGGCGGAGCTCTCCACCATCTGCGTGATCCTGATGGCGGTGAACGGTCTCATGGTGATCTACTACGCCGCCCGGCCTCTGGACGCCAAGCGGCTGGTGCTGCTGGTGGCCATGAGCGCGGCCATGTTCGTGGCGGTGGTGTTCTATGGGGCGTTCTTCTCCCTCTCCTCCCTGTCCTTCGCGGCCTGGCTGGTGCTGATCGTGCTGGTGCTGCTGGTGGTGCCCATCCAGATGGGCCTGGAGTGGTGCTTCGACCGCTGCACCGCGGCCCTGGACCGCCGCCGGGAACGGCTGGCAAAGCGCCGCCGCACCGCCCGCAGGCCCCGGCCGGCGCACCGATCCCGGCGCCGCCGGTGATCTCCTTCCATGCAAAACAGAGCGGACCGTGGAAAACCACGGTCCGCTTTCTTCATTGGGTCAGCAGACGGAGCATCTCCTCCGCCGGGTCCACCAGCGGCAGTCCTGTCCGGGCCGCCAGGGCCTCCTTAAAATAGGGGAAGTGGGTGCAGCCCAGCACCAGCGCCTCCATCCCGCCGCCGGCAAACCACGCTGCCAGCGCCGCCAGACCGTGGCGTTCCACCAGCTCCTCCGGCGGCATCCCCGCCTCCACGGCCAGCACCACCGGCAGCGCACAGGCCCCCAGCAGATCCAGGGCGGGATTGGCCTCCAGCAATACCTTCTCGATGCCGGAGAGCCCCTGGGCGTTGGCGGCAATGACCCCCAGCGCCCGGTAGCGGGGCGCCAGCCGCCGGTACACGTCCAGCGGCGTCACGATCTGCATTCCCGTCTCCTCCGCAAGCCCCGGGAAATCCACTGCCGCAGACAGGGAGTTGCAGTAGACGAAGGCCCGCCGGCAGCCCTGGGCCATGGCGCCCCTCAGCACCGCCAGGGCCTGGCGGCGCTTGTCCGCCGCCGGGGCGTGCTGAAAGGCCGTCTGCTCCCTGGGGTCGCCGGAGAGGGGAAACGGCGCGCCCGGCAGCCCCCGTTCCTCCAGATATGCCACACCCATCCGGGTGTCCACCGGTGTGCCGGCCAATACAGCAATGGGTCCGTTCATGGCGGTCCTCCTCTCCTCATTCCAGCTTCCGCGGGAAGTTGCCGAATACCCGGACGCCCTCCTGCACAGTCAAAAACGCGTGGGGGTCCACGGAGTGCACCATGTGGAGCAGCTCCTCGATCTCATATTTGGAAAGGCACACGCACAGCACCCGGACATCGTCCTTGGTGTAGGCGCCCACGCCATCCCAGTAGGTCACGCTCCGCCCCAGCTGCTTGATGATGAAGTCCGCCAGGACGCTCTCGTCCTCCCGTGTGAAGATCAGGGCCTGAACGGTGACGTTCTGCTGGTGCATCCGGTCCAGGATCATGGAGTTTGCGAAGTTGTAGATCACGGAGTAGATGGCGACCTCCGGGTCAAACAGGAGCAGGATGGCCGTATAGAGCAGGGCGTTGAAGCCCAGCGCGAATTTGCCCACCGTAAAGGCGCTGTCCCGCTTGCTCATGATGAGTCCCAGCACATCCAGCCCGCCGCCGCTGCCGCCGCAGGTGAGGACGATGCCGCTGCCGATCCCGGTGAGGATGCCGCCCAGCAGGCAGGCCGTCAGATAGTCGTCCACAATGGGCTGGGTGGGGATGGGAATGAGGCTGTAAAAAACAGAGTAGGATACCGTACAGATGATGGTCCGCACCGCCAGTCCCCTGCCCAGGTTCCGGTACCCGATGATCAGCAGCGGGATGTTCAGCAGGAAATAGAGAACGCCCGCGATGTCGTAGGCCCCGAAGCTCACGCCCAGGAAGTCCTGCAGCAGCGTCCGCACCAGCTGGCAGAAGCCCAGCAGGCCGCCGGTGTACAGGCTCAGGGGAACAATGAAGAGATTCAGCGCCGCGGCCGCAATCAGCTCGCCCAGCACGGCGAGCACCAGCCGCAGGATTCGGTTGTGCAGGGTAGTGTACAGCATGGGCAAAACCTCCCCTGGGAGCGCGGCTCCCTTCTGCGGATATCCATGGACCCTCTTTGATACCGATTATACGGTGTATCCCGCAAAACCTCAAGAGGGAAAATTACAGGGCGTACCGCAGGCAGCGGTACAGCCGCTGCCTGGCCCGCTTCACCGTGCGGGAGACGGTGGAGCGGTTCACCCCCAGCTTTTGAGCGATCTGGGACATTTTCAGCCCCCGGTCGTAATAGAGGAACACCATCTCCCGCTGCCGGGGCGTCAGCTCCTGCTCCCGGGCCCGGCGCAGGCCGCGCCGCAGCCGCTCCAGCTGCTCGCTGTTGTCCTCCGCGTGGTCCCGCAGCCAGACGGTCATGTCCCCGATCCACTCGCTGCTGCGGGCGTCAAAGCGTGTATCTCTCATGTCTGTGATAGCTCCTGTCGTAGTAATGGGCCGTCAGCGCCGCCAGCTCCCGGGTCTCCTGCAGCAGCGGCGTCAGCTCCGTGATCCGCCGCCGCAGAAGGCGGCGGCCCTCCTCGTCCTTAAGCTCCCGCGCCTCCTGCCGCAGCTCGCCGATCCGCCGCCGCAGGGCGACCGCGCTCTCCGTGTAGAGGGCGGACATCTCCAGCAGCGTCATGGCGCCGCCTCCCTTCCCCGCACCTGGCGGAAGGGAGCCAGCTCCGTCCGGGCGAACACCGGAAGGCAGGCCCCGCACACGCTGCTGCCGTTGCAGTACCAGTAGTCCTCTCCCTCTGTGATCTCCAGCCCGCAGAGCGAGCAGCGCAGCGTCCGCCGCCGGGTATATTCTTTTGTATCCAAATGCGATGCTCCTTTCCTGTATACAGCTTCCGGCGGACCTCTTGGGCCCTGCCGGCAAAATGAAAAAAACGGGTGGAAAAGCAAAAATTTTCTGTTGACAAACAGGCGCTTATCTGGTAAGATAAATTCTGCTGTTGGAACTGCTGGTGTAGCTCAGCTGGTAGAGCAGCTGATTTGTAATCAGC
>DWXY01000055.1 GCA_019118935.1 Candidatus Oscillibacter pullicola | reverse complement strand
CCCCAGGCGGCGTTCATGGCGTCCGGTGTTCCATCCTTACCGTAGCTGGCGATGACCATCACCAGTTGCGGATATAAAAAGGGCTTTGCCCCAAAATTCTTTCTCATAGCAGTATCTCCTCCTGCATCAATCGTGGATCTTATAGTTCTGGAGCAGCATCTCCGCCACACCGGGGGCCTCCGGGTCGTGGTGGCCTTTGCCAGTGTCCAGAGCGTACATCTGATTCATTTCATCTTCCGTCAGTTCAAAATCAAAAATACGGAGGTTTCCGGCGATCCGCTCCGGATTGGTGGACTTGGGCAGCACGATGAGGCCGCTCTGCACTTCAAAGCGGAGGATAATCTGACCGGCGTTTCTGCCGTATTTCTCCGCCAGCTTGGCAATGACCGGGTGGGAGAGCAGGCTGCTGTCCCCGTGGCCCAGAGGCTGATAGGCCTCTATCTTCACATCATCCTTGGCCAGCAGTTCCCGCAGCTCCCGCTGCTGGAAGAAGGGGTTGCACTCCACCTGGTTCACCACCGGGAGGGTCCTGAACCGGGGGACGAACTGCTTCCAGATCTTCGGCGTCATGTTGCTGACGCCGATGGACCGGATCTTTCCCGCAGCCTTGGCCTCCTCCAGCGCCTTCCATGCCCCGGCCACCTCGCCGTAGGGCTGGTGGAGCAGGTAGAGGTCCACATAGTCCATCCCCAGCTTCTCCAGAGAGGTTGTCCAGCCCCTTCTTTGCCGCCTCATAGCCGTAGTCCTGGAGCCACAGCTTGCTGGTGATGAAGATCTCCTCCCGGGGGATGCCGCTGTCCCGGACCGCCCGGCCCACATCCGCCTCGTTGAAATAGGCGGCCGCCGTGTCGATGTGCCGGTACCCGGCGTCGAGGGCCGTCCGCACCGCGTCGTAGGTGGGTCCGTCGGCGGGGATTAAAAATACCCCAAAACCGACTGCGGGGATCTTGTTGCCGTCGTTCAGTGTGATGGTCGTCATGTGAAAACACTCCTTTTATGAATTTCTGTTTGCGTCGATGATCTCCTGCAGAGAGATATGGGGATTGCGGTAGCGCGCCTTGGGATTTTTATCTGCGATGCTCAGCCCGATGGCCTTCTGCGGACAGTTCTGGGCACAGGCCAGGCAGAATTCGCAGGTAGTTTGCTTCCTCCTGGCCTTGCCGCCCTCTAGGTAAAAGTTACCCACGGGACATACTGATTGGCACACCCCGCATCCGATGCAGCCCTCCAGCACTGTGATCTGGCTGTCCGTCTGGTCCCAGATGGGGTCGCTGGTGCCGATGCCCTGGTAGATGCAGAAGTCGTCTCCGTCCCAGCCGCCGTCGGACACCACCTGTTCCAGGTAGTCCACCGTCTCCACCGGCTGATACAGCCCGCTGTAGGTCCCCATGATCCAGCAGTCCCCGCTCATGGGCACGAAGTACTTGATGTAGTCCAGGTTATAGATAAACTGATACCAGGTGGTGACCGCCCCCAGGGAGAAACCGCCGAAGGCCCGGTGCTCCCGGGAGGCCTGAAGCCCCTCCTCCGTCACGTCCTGGGCATAGGTGTGGTACCGGCTCTCCACGAAGGGGATCAGGTTCTCCCGCAAATCCCGGTGGAACACGGACAGCTCCTCCACCGAGCGGGAAAAGCCCTGGGACTGGTTCTGGGCATCGAAGGTGGCACACACCACGATCACCGGCGGGACGTCCCCATTTTCGATCATGTGGTCCAGCATGGGAACGATATCGCTCTGGGCCGGGTCGAAGAAGTCCCCCGCCGTCATGGTCCAGCCGTGCATCAAGTAAAGGATGTTATACCGCGTGTCCGCATCGGTTTCGTCATAGTCGTAGGGCAGATAGACATGGGCGGTTTTCTGGATGGCGGGCTCGGCAGGGTCCGTATAGTCCCGGCTGTCGTAGGTGATCTCCACCACCTGCCCGGGGTGATCGGAGGGGGCAAAGTATTCCTCCGGCACCGCACTGATATACTCGGTCTGTGCTTGAGACGCGGTTTCTTCCCGGTCCATATTCCCCGCCGCCTCTGCCATCTGGCCGGTCTGCTCCGGCTGGGGCTGGTCCGTACCGGACCCGCTGCTGCACGCCGTCAGGCCAAGCAGCGCCAGAACAAGCAGTCCCGTAATCAGTAATGGTTTCATGTTCTTGTTACCTCTTGCGGAAACAAAATCGCCGGCTGGCAGGGTCCGGCATGGTGTCAGACCCTGCCCGCCGCTTCAAGGGCATTCTTACATTTCTAGTCGTGAATCTTCCTGCTGTGGAGCATCTGGACAAACTTGGGGTCGCTGTGGTCCACGATCTCGCTGCGGCCGATGTCCAGCTTGGCGATCTCCGCCATGTCCTCGCCGCTGAGGGTAAAATCCCAGATGTTGATGTTCTGCTCCATGCGCTCCTTGTGGACCGACTTGGGGATGACGGTGACGCCCCGCTGGACGTTCCACCGCAGGGCCACCTGGGCAGCGCTCTTGCCGTACTTCTGGCCGATGGCGGTCAGGACGGGGTGGGTAAAGATACCGTGGCTACCCTCGGCGAAGGGACCCCAGGCCTCGGGGTGGACGCCGTACTCGCGCATCAGGGCCAGAGCGTTCTCCTGCTGGAAGAAGGGGTGGAGCTCCACCTGGTTGACGGCGGGCTTGACCGCCACGGTCTCGCAGATGTCCGCCAGAACGTGGGGATAGCAGTTGCACACGCCGATGGCCCGGAGCTTGCCGGCCTTGTATGCCTCCTCCATGGCCCGCCAGGCGCCGATATAGTCGCCCATGGGCTGGTGGATCAGGTACAGGTCAATGTAGCTGAGGCCCAGCTTCTGCATCGAGGTCTCAATGGCCTGCTTGGCTCCCTCATAGCTGGCGTCCTGCACCCACAGCTTGGTGGTGATAAATAACTCCTCCCGGGGCACGCCGCACTTGGCGATGGCACGGCCTACGGCCTCCTCGTTCATATAGGCGGCGGCGGTGTCGATGAGGCGGTAGCCGCTCTCGATGGCGTCCAGCACCGCCTGCTCGCACACGGCGGGGTCGGACACCTGGAACACCCCGAAGCCCTCCAGAGGCATCTCAATTCCGTTGTTCAGCTTGACAGTCTCGATTTTGTTCATGATATGCTTCCTCCTTCATCATATAAACTGCAGTGGATGGTTGTCTTGTATGGATCGCGGCTCCGCCGCCTCCGCGGAGAGTTCTTTCTCCGTGGTGTTCCGTTCCCCCTAAGCATGAATTTTTACGCTGTTGAGCTGCCTTGCGATGGAGAAACAGTGGTGGTCGATGATCTCACTGTGGCCGATGTCCATGCCGGCGATGCTCTCCATCTCTTTTCCTGTCAGCTCAAAATCAAAGACATTCAGATTTTCTATCATCCGCTCCCTGTGGACCGTCTTGGGAATGACGGGGATCTTCCGCTGGAGGTGCCAGCGGAGGATGACCTGGGCTGTGGTTTTTCCGTGCCTGCCGGCGATCTTGGCCAGTGTCTTGTGGTGGAAAATATCCTTCTGCGCCTCGGAGAAGGGGCCCCAGGCCTGGGGGACCACGCCGTAATCCTCCATGACCCTCAGGGCGGTGTTCTGCTGGAAGAACGGGTGGATTTCAATTTGATTGACCATGGGCTTGACCTCCTGGTTCATGCACAGGTCCACCAGCCGTTCCGGGGTGAAGTTGCTCACCCCGATGGCCCGAACCGCTCCCTCCCGGTACAGCCGCTCCATGGCCCGCCAGGCGCCGTAGTAGTCGCCGAACGGCTGATGGACGAGATACAGGTCGATGTGACCCAGACCCAGCTTCTTGAGAGATCGGTCAAAGGCTTTGAGGGTGCCGTCATACCCCGCGTCCTGCACCCACAGCTTTGTGATGAGGAACAGCTCCTCCCGGGGCACCCCGGAACTGCGGAGCGCCGCGCCGACAGCGGCTTCATTTTCATAGGATGCGGCGGTGTCAAACAGGCGGTAACCGGTCTCCACCGCCTGTAAAACACATTGCTCGCACTGTACAGCGTCTCTGATTTGGAATGTGCCATAGCCGACCATTGGCAGCTCCACACCGTTGGAGAGGGTTCTGTACTGCATGGTGTCAAGCCCCCTTTTGTCTGATTTCTTCCCGATGAGCACATTGTAGGACCGTTTTCCTGCAAAGTACAGTGCCGATTATGCAGAACGCTATAACTAAAACGCATACTATTTCTTGCAATCTGCCGGGCCGGCTGTTACAATAGCCCCAAGGTGGTGATGACCGTGTTTGAGATCTATCAGCTGGAGCAGCTTTTGGCCTTCGCCGAGTGCGGAACCCTGTCCGGCGCGGCGGAGCGCCTGCACCTGTCTCAGCCGGCCCTCAGCCGCTCCATGCAGCGGCTGGAGGCGGAGCTTCAGGTCCCGCTGTTCCACCGGCAGAAGAACAAAATCGAGTTCAATGAAAACGGCCGTATGGCGGCGGACTGCGCGCGGCAGGTCCTGGACAAGTGCCAGGACATGATCAGCCGTGTCCAGGCCTTCGACCGCAGCCAGCGCACAATTTTGGTCGGTTCCTGCGCGCCGATGCCTCTATGGGAGATTCCGCCGACCTTGTCCGATCTCTACCCCGACCGGACGATCTCCTGGGAGATGCGGGAGAACGACGTGCTCCTCCAGGGCCTGCGGGACGATGTCTACCAGCTGATCATCCTGCCCTATCCGGTGGAGGAGCCTGGGATCTCCTGTGTCAAATACGGGGAGGAGCACCTGTATTTTTCCCTGCCTCCAGCACATCCGCTCTCTGGCAGTAAGGGGCTCTATATGAGGGATCTCAACGGTGAGGCCATGCTGCTGCGAAACCGTCTGGGCTTTTGGCGGGAACTGACCCTCCGGAAGATGCCGGACACCCGGTTTCTGGAACAGGAGGACATGGCCTTTGATGAGCTTGTCAGATCCTCCGCTCTTCCGATTTTTACGACAGATGCGGCGCTGGACCGGGAGGGGGCCCCCTTGAACCGGGTCAATGTCCCGATCCTGGATGAAGAGGCAAATGTGACTTATTATTGTCTATCTCAGCCACACGGACGGACGGATCTGCGCGCCTTTCTCAAAACACTTCCAAACCCCTAATTTTTATTGTCTGCTGCCCCTTAAATTTTGAGTTGGGCGCAAAGCCGAACCGGCTTTCCTCCCTCTCTTTATTCGCGTTCCATTCAAGGAGATGAGGCAGAAAATGCTTCCGCCCTTTGCCGATAAGCTGTAATCGGCAAAGGGCGGAAGCATTTTTGACTGCATTTTCAGCCACAGTGCGGCGTGGAATATGCGGAAACAGCGCATTCAGAAAGTGATAAAAATAAGTGAACCGGAGCGGAAAGTCCGTTCAACTTATAGATTTTGGCTCATATTTGGCGGTGTTGTACTTGGCATCCCCAAGGGCCAGCTCCAGCGTCCCGCTCACATGGACCGGCGGCGGGAACTGCGTTCCGTAGGAGGAGAGGACACCGTGATGCAGGTCATCCGCCAGTTCCAGGATCACGGACTTCAGTTCCAGATTCTCCAGGTACTTTGCCGGGATGCCCGCAAGGCCCAGTCGGGCTCCCAGCAGATTTCCCGTTACTGCCCCTGCGGAGTCGCTGTCACCGCTATGGTTCACCGCGGCGATCAGAGCCCGGTCAAAGTCGTTTTCATATTTCAAGGCGCAGCAGACGGCGATGGCCAAGGTCTCCTCCGCAAACCAATCCGAGCAGAGAGTGTGTACGGGGATGATCGTCTTGGGGTAAACGCGCTCCAGCAGCCGCTGGGTCTCTTCCGGCGTGGCGTGTCCGCTGCTGTGAAGCGTCACTTCGTTTATCCTCAATTCCAGGCACCGAGACAAAAAGCCCGTCATCTCCGGTTTGTCCCGGTATCCGCTCCAGAGAGAATAAAGAAGCACGCTGTCTGTGAGGGGCAGTCGCTGTGCCAATCGTTTCACCCACCTCTGCATGGAGGGCCGGATACAGATCACGCTGTTGGCAGGGACCTGCTCGCGGCGGATTCGGGCGGTTCCGTAGGCGCAAAACCGCTGATAGCGGGGCCCTCCGCCGGCACACGGGCCGGCAGAATCACCCGCACGTTGGAAAATCGGCCTGGCTGAGGAATACGGGGACCGGCAGCGCAGGCTACTTCCGCCTGATACAGATCCTCCAAAAAGATCCGGCCGCTCCGCACTGCCGCCCGATAAAAGGATACCAGCCGGTCCAGGTTTGTCGCGGCCTGCATCACAAAAACGGGCCCCCGGCATCGCTTCATCCAATCTGCAGCCCGGCTCTCCAGTGTCTTCTCATCCCAAATGTTCTGCACTGGCCGGGAAAGATTGGTCCCCTCGCATACCAAAAAATCCACTTGTTCCGGCAGCTGCTGCAAAAGGGCGCCATAGGACTTTCGTCCGTGTCCCCGTAAATCGCCGGTGTAGAGCAGAGACTGCCCGCCCCCCTCCACCAGCAGCATATAGCTGTCAAACGCGGAGTGGTCACAGAGATAGGGGGCTACCCGCAGTGCCAAGAGGCCCCCAGGGACGGCCTCAACCTATTTTTTGCTGATTCAGAACGTCTATCAAATCCTTTTCCAAGCTGTTCCAACTGAAGCTCTCATAATAAAAGTGCCTGTGGGGGTAGAAATATAAAGTTTCAAGAAAAGAGGCAGCGTGTGAGCAACACATCTTCATTCTTTAAGCTGCATACACCATCAGTTGTAAAAGTACCCATCTCTCCTTGCACTATTCCCATATCAAAAACTGCCCTCTGCCCAGCCGGCGGCTGGGCAGAGGGCAGTTACATATCAGGATCTATTTTCCCAGCAGGCGGTTATTCTCTCCCTTCCTGCAGGTCCACAACTCCCCCGGCCCGATCGCACTGCTGGTAAGCAGCCCACATGCCGGACAGCTGAGTAAATCGGCAGTTTAGTGTGCCTGAGCCGCTCCCGAATCTCCTGCTCGGCCAGCGGCGGCCGCATCCGTACACACTCGCTCCATGGACCCACTGCGGCATCACGTCAATTTCGGACCTCCCTATTGCAAGAATCACCCGATTATTCCGCGCTTCCATCCTACTCCTTCACCTTACTGCGGTTCAGTTTTTTCCATAGGGATGTGCGGCTGATCCCAAGCCTCTGCGCAGCCTTGGTCTGGTTCATATTTTCCTCCCGGAACACAATCTCGATGATCTCCTGTTCGATCTCATCCAGGGTGCGGGACAGATCCAGCGCGGGAGAATCCTGGGCACGGGCGGGCTTTTCGGGCTGGTTTCGGATGGTGGTCAGAAAGCGGGCCACCTGGCTGCCCCTGATAACCTGGGAGTCGGAGGCCAGAGCCAGCTCCTGAATGGTGCTGTAGAGCTGGTCAATTCCGTTGGTCCAGGGAAAATCCCTCAGCAGCCCCATGGCCTCCTGGTCGATGCTGGCAATCTGAACCGGGAGCTTCTGGTTGATCTGGTTGAGAAAGATCCGAATGATATTGAGAATATCCAGGCTTCGCTCTGTAATGCTGGGAAACGGCAGGCTGATCCCCGCCAAACAGTGGTACAGGCCGGAGGAGAAGGTGTTGCGGGCCAGCGCAGTTTTCAGATCACCAGTAAAAGACGTCAGCAGCTTGTGGCGCGCAGCCAGGTTTGAAATCCCTAAATAGTATTCCAGCTTATTCTGTAATTCCATGCTGAGGGCGTGGATGTTCTTGAAATAGACCGCAAAGTCCTGCTCCAGGAGCACAGACCGCTCGTCTTCAAACAGCCTGGTAAGCAGCTCATCGTTGAGGCGCAGGCAGTCAATCACAACCAGCGGATTGCGGGAGTATTGGCTGGTGGCATACACCGCCTTGAGGAAAGTGCTCTTCCCGCTGCTGCGCTTGCCGTAGACAAAAACAGGCAGCTTGGACTGGGAGCTGGCAGTGACCTTCTCCAGCATCGAGGACAAAGTTGGGCTGTTTACCATATAGACCAGACAGTCCTGAACGTCCGCCCGGGAGACAGTGTCATAGAGCTGCCGGTTTTTTGCGTTGTTGGGAAAGGAGGGCGCCACATAGAACAGAACATACTCCTCCCCCTGATACTCCACCCAGTTGGCGCGGACGCGGAAGGACTGCCGTCCCGCGCTGACCATATACTTGGACTCCGGATGGCGCAGAGACCGCTCCACCAAATCCTTCAGATCCAGCTCGCTGTACTCCGGCCCCGCGGAGTGGAGGTTGGAGCAGAGGATATTCCCCTGTTTATTGTAGATCGCGATAGGGACGCTGGATTTGCGCAGAATATTTTCCAGGACATTCTGCCGGTTCTCCCCCCTCTCCTTCTCGCCGCAGAGGAGCAGAGCCCGCTGCAGGGCCTCTGCGATGCTCTCCGCGCCGGAGGTGACCAAAATGTTGTCAAATTCGTGGGCCCGGGCCAGACGGTTGCACACGCCGTCCCCCACAAACAGGGTGACGCCCTCCTGGTCGTGGAGGCGGACGATGCACTCCTCCATCTCCTCCTCGCTCTGAAAGGCCGTGTGCACGGAGAGCTCCACCGACTCGTTTCCGCCGATCAGTTCAAACAGTGTCATCACGCTGTTTCGAATATTGGCAAATACCAGAAAGGCAATCTTGCTCCCCGGCCCGTTCATGGCCAGCTTCAGGCTGCGGAGGATGTCATAGGGGGAAAATCCGATGTTGACTACCGGGATGCTCCCGGCCAGCACGGTCTCAGCCACCACGGCCGACTGCCCCCGGCTGATGACCACGTCGTAGCCGGACAGGTTGGTGCGGCGGAGAAAGTCTTCCACAAAGGGCAGCGTCAGCATTTCGATATCCAGATCAAACAGGTCAAATTCTTTATAGTCATCCATCACATTGCGGACAATCCCGGAAAATCCTTCATAGGGCGAGATGACGAGCGCCTTGTATTTTTTCATCAAACGTCCTCCAATCGCCTAGAAAAAGGCAGAGCTGTTTAATTTAAGAATAGCACTTTGGGATGGAGTTGTAAATATAAACAGAGCATTTTTATGAAAACGGCTCTTTTTTTATATCCTATTGTATTAAATGACAAATTTTATCAGTTTAAAACTGTCATAAGCAACAAAATGTTCAATCTGTTTATTTTTTAAACAAATCTCTCTGCCCGCACCATTGCGGAACACAGAAGCAGACCACTATAATGTGTGTGCAAGAAGGCCAAAGGCATCCGTCATTTGGCTTCCAAAATCAATCGTTTTTGACAGGAGGAAGAAAGTCATGAGTGAAATCCGTTTTGAGAGCGCCCCCGGCAAGGTTGGTCAGTTTATTCCCGCCCGCATTCTGCCCGGCACCGACCTTCTGGAAGGAATCGAGGCCATCTGCGCCAAGTACAACATCAAGTACGCCTACGTGACCTGCTTCGGCAGCTTCTCCTCTTCCGGCTATATGTATCTGGTCCCCAAGGCGGACGCCAAGGTGAAGGCCGGCTACGGCGACGTGCTCCAGAAGGGCGGCCCCATTGAGTTCCTATCCGGCACCGGCGTGGTCTGCCAGAAGGACGGCAGCACCGACATCCACTTCCACGGCACTATGTGCGACGAGAACGGCAATGTGTTCGGCGGCCACATGGTGAAGGGCTACAATCCCGCGCTGACCACCATCGACGTGGTGATCATCGAGTGCACCGACGCCCAGATGCTCCGCGGCTACGACGAGGAGACCGACCTGACCCAGTTCCAGCCCCGAGGCTGAGAAGCTCCGTTTCATGGGAACAACACATAAGAGGAGTGAATAAAGAGTATGCGCGATATTTCTTCCATCGGCTTTATCGGTCTGGGACACATGGGTTATCACATGGTGAACAATCTGGCCAAGGCCGGCAAGCAGGTCTACGTCTATGACGTGATGCCCGAGGCCATGGCCCGGTTCCAGGGCGTCCCCAATGTGGAGGCGGTCTCCGCCGCCTCCGAGCTGGCTGACAAAGTCAAGACCGTGGTACTGATGCTGCCCAACTCCCCCCACGTGGAGACGGCCCTGTTCGGCGAGGGCGGCGTGCTCTCCGAGAAAGTCCCTGAGGATTACTTCGTCATCGACATGAGTTCCATCTCCCCCGACGTCACCCGGGACATCGCCAAGAAGCTGGCGGAGAAAAACGTCAAGTTTGTGGAGGGGCCCGTCAGCGGCGGCGTCAGCGGCGCGGAGAACGGCGCGCTGACCATTATGTGCGGCGGCAAGAAGGAATACGTGGACGAGATCATGGAGGTCTTTGAGATCCTGGGCAAGAAAATCGTCTACTGCGGCGAGAGCGGCTCCGGCCAGGCGGTAAAGGTGGTCAATCAGCTCATGTCCGCCATCAACCTGATCAGCATGTCCGAGGCCTTTGTTCTGGGTACCAAGTTCGGCGTAGATCCCAATATCATGCGGGACGTGATCGTGGCGGGCTCCGGCCGCTGCTGGGCCCTGGAGGACCGGATGCCCGAGATCCTCAAGGGCAACTTCCAGCCCGGTTTCGCCATCGACCTGCACACCAAGGACGTCAAGCTGGCGGTGGATATGGCCAAGAACATGAATCTGCCTCTGTACGCCACCAACTTGGTATGTGAGCTGTTCAAGACCGCTCAGGTGAAGGGATATGGAAAGCTGGACAACTGCGCCATCATCAAGCTCTATGAGGAGCTGGGCGGCGTGGAAGTCCGGGGCTGAGTTCCACGCCCAAAACGGATCAGACCCGAGGCAAAATGCTTCGTGGAAGATTGGAGGGAAACTAGAGACGTGAGAAAACTGATTGCGGTACTTGCTGGCGCGGCGATTGTGGCCTCCATGGCCGGCTGTTCTTCTCAGGTCGGCGGTGAAAACGAGAGCGGGTATACCCAGGCGCACCTGCTCATGTCCACCACGGTAGGGGACAACTCCAACTCGGCCAGGATGTGTGTTCTGTTCGCGGAAATGGTCAGTGAGGCCACCGACGGCGCGGTGACCGTGGACGTCTTCACCTCGGACCAGCTCTCCGGCGGCGACATGGCAAAGGGGATCGATATGCTCTCCTCCGGCGGCACATCCTGCGCCTTTGAACCGGTGGACTCCCTGGCGGCTCTGGACGAGCGGCTGATGACCCTGAATATCGCCTGGACCTTCGACTCATATGAGCAGGCCGAGGAGATGCTCAACGGCAGTGCGGGCGAGTACATCGCCGACCTGCTGGAACCCAAGGGGCTGACCACCCTGGGCTTTATCCACAACGGCATGCGTCAGTTGACCAACGCAACCCGCACCGTGACCACCCCTGAGGATCTGGAGGGAATCAAGATCCGCGTCCCCGGCGGCGAGCCGTTCATGCAGGCCTTCACCCTCATGGGGGCCGACCCTCTGACCATGAGCTTCAGTGAGCTGTATACCGGCATGTCCCAGGGCACGGTGGACGGTCAGGAGAACGGCTACGACCTGATCTACAACAATTCCTTCTATGAGGTGCAGCCCTATATCACCGAGTGGAACTACAGCTACGGCGCATTCGCCCTGGTCTTCAACTCGGAGATCTGGAATTCCTTGAATGAGCAGACTCAGCAGGCCATCCAGGAGGTGGCCGATGAGGTGTGCGCCACCGGCAACGCCAACGTGGTCAACAGCGAGGCGGAGCAGCGCCAGGCCATCCTTGACTACGGCTGTGAGATTACCGTGCTGACAGAGGAACAGATCAAGGCATTCCAGGATGTTCTGGTGGAGCAGGGCTACTACGAATATTTTTATAACAAGTACGGCGCGGACGCCTTTGAGGCGTTTGGCATCGACATTGAATCCCTGCGAGCGTAAGACTAGTTCCGGCGAATGGTCCGGAACCAACCAGAGAAGCGGGGCCCGGACGCTGCGTCGCGCTTCCGGGCCCTTTTTGTAAAGCAAAGAGAGGTGACTTTTGTGAAGACCCTTGACCGCGGACTCGCAAAGGTGGAAAAGGTCGTCTGTATCATCAGTTTGATTTTAATGATCGCCATTACATTTGTCAACGTGGCGTCCCGCTTTATCTTCCACTTCTCCTTCTCATTTGCGGAGGAGATCACCACCGGTCTGTTCGTGCTGACCTCCCTGATGGGCAGCGCCATCGGCGTGCGGAAGCACGTGCATCTGGGCCTGAACGTGATCACTGACTCCCTCCCCGCGGGAACGCAGCGTGTGCTTTTGCTGGTTTCCAACCTCATCGGCGCCGTATTCTGCGCCTATATGACCTATCTGGGCATCGAAATGACCCTGCTGGAGTATCGAAACGGCCAGATCACCGCCTCTCTCCAGTGGCCGGAGTGGGTGTTTGGCATTGTGCTGCCCATCGGGTTCGCTTTTATTGCCATCCGCTTCTTGATGGAAGCGGTCTGGACGCTCAAGCATGAGGAGGGCGGCGAATATGAGTGAGTCGGTCATCCTGTTCGGTGTATTTGTTGTTTTACTGTTATGCAATGTCCCCATCGCGGTGTCCCTGGGCGTCCCGGCGGTACTGTCCTGCCTGGTGGCGGGCTATTCCCCCAGCATGCTGCCCATCAACGCCTATGCGGCCACCCATAAGTTCTCCCTGCTTGCCATTCCCTTCTTCATTGTCTCCGGCAATATCATGGAAAAGGCGGGCATCTCAGAGAAACTCATCAACCTGGCCTCCGCATGTGTGGGGCATTTCCGAAGCGGTCTGGCCCTGGTGACGGTTATCTGCTCCTGCTTCTTTACCGCCATCTCCGGCTCCGGCCCGGCCACTGTGGCCGCTCTGGGCACGATCCTGATCCCGGCCATGGCGGCGGCGGGGTATCCCATCTCTTTCGGCGCCGCTCTGATGGCCGCCGCCGGCGCCATCGGGGTCATCATCCCCCCGTCGGTAACCTTTATTGTCTACGGCAGCATCTCCGGCGCCTCGGTGGGGCGCATGTTTATGGCCGGCGTTATCCCCGGCATCATGATGGGCATTGCGCTGGCCATCTGCTCCATGATCCTCACCAAGAAAATGGATATCAAGCTCCGCCCCCGGGCCTCCAGCCATGAGCGCTGGGTCGCATTCAAGGACGCCATCTGGGCCCTGCTGATGCCCGTTATCATTCTGGGCGGCATCTACGGCGGCATCTTCACCCCCACCGAGGCGGCGGCCGTCTCCGCCGTATACGGCCTGATCGTGGGTGTTTTCATCTATCGGAAAATGCGCTTCGGCGAGTTTATCCGCTGCATCGTGGACTCCATGGCCCAGAACGGCCAGGTCCTGTTTGTGATGATCTGCGCGGCGCTGTTCGCCTGGATGGTGGCCGCCACCGGTATGACCACCACCATCGGCAACGCCCTGATCTCCCTGTCCAGCGGCAACCTGATCATCTTCCTGCTCATCACCAACCTGATCCTGCTGTTTGCCGGCTGCATCATGGACGCCAACTCCGCGCTGTACATTCTGGTGCCCATCCTGCTGCCTGTGGCGCAGGAGCTGGGATATGACTCCGTGGCCTTTGGCATCCTCATGTGCGTGAACCTGGCCATCGGCCTGATCACTCCCCCGGTGGGCGTCAACCTGTACACCGCCTGCAGCATCGCCAAGATCTCTTTGCGGGACATCATCAAGTGGGTGCTGCCTCTCATCGGCTTCCTGCTGATCGTCCTGCTGCTGGTCACCTATATCCCGCAGATCTCCCTGTTCCTTCCCAGCCTGATGTCTTAACCGTACCATGCGGCCGGCGCCTGCGGTCTGAAGGGCCCCCATTCCCCAGACCGCGGCGCGGACCAACCTTTCAGCAATCCCACACAGGAGGTGCGCCATGCGCGGAACCGATTACCTTGGCGCCCCCAGGAGGCTGCCCGCCGGCCCGGCGGTGCTGCTCCGTCTGGCGGGCATCGGATTTATGATCTGGCTCAATGTCTATATGTGGCAGTGCTGCCAGCGGGGAGAATATTTTCGGGACGACCCGGTCCTGACCGTATTCATCCTGATGTTTTTTGCCGCCGGAACTGTCTTCGGCACATTCTGCACCTGGCAGCGGTGGAGAGGACGGAACATTCGGCCCTCCGCCGCTGAACAGGGCCGGCCGGACCCGGGCATGGACGCCTGATCTCCCAATTTTTAACTGAAACAACGCGATCTTTGAAATGCAGAAAGGCAGGAATTTTCCTATGACTGGAACTATGAGAGCAATCGTAAAAGAGAAGCCCGAAGTGGGCGCGGTTTACCGCACCGATGTGCCCATTCCCCAGATCTCCGACGAGGAGGTCCTGGTAAAAGTGAAGGCCACCGCCATCTGCGGCACCGACCAGCACATTTACAAGTGGGCCCCCTACGCCCAGGAGCGGCTGAAGCTGCCCATGGTGTTCGGCCATGAGTTCGCCGGCGACATCGTGGAAGTGGGCAAGAACGTGCTGGGCTATCAGGTGGGCGACCGGGTGGCCGGCGAGACCCACATCCCCTGCAACCAGTGCTACCAGTGCCGCACCGGCAATCAGCATGTGTGTGAGCACATGAAGATCATCGGCGTGCATGTGCCCGGCTCCTTCGGGGAGTACATCAACGTGCACAAGGACTGCCTGTGGAAGCTGGACGACAGCATCAGCTATGTGAAGGGGTCCCTGCTGGAGCCCTTCGGCGTGGGCGTCCACGGCGTCTCCGCCACCCCCATGGGCGGCAAGGACGTTCTGATTACCGGCTGCGGCCCCATCGGCCTGATGGCCATTGCCGCCGCCAAGTACAGCGGCGCCGGCCGGATCTTCGCCACCGACATCGACGAGCCCAAGCTGGAAGTGGCCAAGCAGATGGGTGCGGATGTGACCATCAACACCCGCAGCCAGGCCGCCTCCGAGGTGGTTCTCAACGCCACCGGAGGCCGGGGCGTGGACGCGGTCATCGACTACACCGGCAACAACGGCGCCATCTCCGACACCTTCAAGGCCCTGAAGCTCCACGGACAGTTCACCATGGTGGGCCTCCCTGGAGGGAGTCTGACTCTGGACGCCACCAACGGCATTATCTATAAGGAGGCCACCGTGGTGGGCGTCACCGGCCGGCTCATGTATCAGACCTGGTTTGAGTGCGAGAAGCTGCTCAAGACCCCCGGCTTCGACCTGAAGCCCGCTCTGGGCGGCATCTACCCCCTGGAAAAATATGAGGACGCCTTCCAGGCGCTGTTCTCCGGCGCGCCCGGCAAGATGGTGCTGACCCTGGAGGACGGACTGGAGTTCTGAGATTCAGGAGAGAACCATGACGACATTGCTGATCCTGGCGGATGATCTGACCGGCGCGCTGGACACCGGCGTACAGATCGCTCAGCTGCAGGTAAACACACAGGTGCGCCTGTATGCGGGCCCGGACACGCTGCGGTCGGCGGAAGAGGCGGAGGTGCTGGTGATCGATACCGAGAGCCGGCACCTCCCTCCGGAACGGGCGGCCGAGCTGGTCTCCGGCCTGGTGCGAGAGGCCGCGGCGCAGGGCGTGCCCTATCTCTATAAAAAGACGGACTCCGTCCTGCGCGGCAATGTGGGCGCGGAGCTGATGGCTGCGGCCCAGGCCGCCGGAGTCCGCCCGCTGCCCTTCGTCCCGGCCTGGCCGGAAAACGGCCGGACCACCAGGGGGGGCATCCACTATGTGGACGGCGTACCGGTGGCCCAGAGCAGCTTTGCCGCCGATGTGCTCGACCCCATCCGCAGCAGCCGGATCGACGAAATCCTGACCTCCACCGCACCCTGCCGCTCTCGGGTGGTGGAGGCGGATAGTTCCGTCTGGCCGGACGATGGGGATGTGCTCATTTTCGACGCGCAGACGGGCGAACAGGTGGACCGGATTGCCGAAGCGCTCTGCAGCCGCGGCATGGCCCGCCTGACGGCGGGCTGTGCCCGGCTCCTCCAGAGCCTGGCGCCCCACATCGCCCAGGAGCTGCCCGTCCGGGCGGCGGCCCCTGTCTGTGCAGACGGCCCAGGCCGCATTCTGCTGGCCTGCGGAAGCCTGAGCCCCGTTTCGCTGTCCCAGACCGCCTACGCCCGCAGGCAGTTGGGATATGTGCCGGTGGCGCCCGACGGTGACCCAAGCAGCGGGGAGGCCTCCCAGATCCCATCCAGCGCACACATCCTGCTGCGGTCCACCCGGGCCGAGACAGGCGAGGAGGTCCAGCGCTATCTGGAGACCATCCCTCCCAGCCGCCGGGCCCAGCAGGCCCGGTATACCGCGGAGTGCGTGGCCCGCCGGGTCCAGGAGATTGCGGACCGGGCCGCGGTGGACACCTTGATTATTTTCGGTGGCGACACCTTGGCTGCCGTTATTCGCCGCATGGGCATCCAGAGTCTCCAGCCGGTGGCCCAGCCGGCCAAAGGGGTCGTGCTCTGCCAGGTGGAGTATCGGGGCCGCAGCCTGCGTTTGATTACCAAATCTGGGGGCTTCGGCGGGGAAAATTTGGTCGAGATAATCCAGACCGCCCTGACGCCCGCCCCAGACCTATCAAAATCCTCAACCTGCAAAAAGGAATGATGAACATGAACAGACCTATTCTGGGAATCACCATGGGCGATCCCTTTGGCAACGGTCCGGAGATCACTGTCCGGGCGCTCCACGACAAAACCGTCTACGACCGCTGCCGCCCCCTGGTGGTGGGCGACGTGAGCAGCATGGAGTACGCCCTCCGGGTGGCCAAGAAGGTATCCGGCATCGATCTGGCCCTCAACCCGGTCCGGAGCGTCCAGGACGCCAAGTTTGCCTACGGCACCATCGACGTGCTGGACATGGGCCTGGTCCCCAAGGAGCAGATCCCGGACACGGCGGACCAGGAAGAGCCCAAGCCCTTTGGAATCGGCGCCTGCGCCCTGGGCGGCGAGGCCTCCTTCCAGTATGTGAAGAAAGTGATCGAGCTGGCCATGGCTGGCGAGATCGATGCCACCGTCACCAATGCCCTGAGCAAAGAGGCCATCAACATGGCCGGACACCACTACTCCGGCCACACAGAGATCTACGCCGACTACACCCACACCGACAAGTACACCATGATGCTGGCCCATGAGGAGCTGCGGGTGGTCCACGTCTCCACCCACGTCTCCCTGCGTGAGGCCTGCGACCGGGTCAAGAAGGCCCGGGTGCTGGAGTGCATTCATATCGCCAACGAGGGCTGCAAAGCCCTGGGCATTGAGAATCCCAAAATCGGTGTTGCCGGCCTGAACCCCCACTGCGGGGAGAACGGCATGTTCGGCACCGAGGAGATTCAGGAGATCCAGCCCGCCATCGACGAGGCCCTGGCCGAGGGCATCAACATCCCCGAAAAGAAGCCCACTCCCCCGGATACGGTGTTCTCCAAGGCGCTGGGCGGCTGGTATGATATTGTGGTAGTCATGTACCACGACCAGGGGCATATTCCTCTGAAGGTGAAGGGCTTTGTCTACAACAAGCAGGAGAAGCACTGGGAAGCGGTAGCCGGCGTCAATGTGACATTGGGACTGCCGATCATCCGCGCGTCCGTGGATCATGGAACTGGTTTCGGACATGCGGGCAGCGGACACGCAAATGAGTTGAGTCTAATCAACGCGATGGATTATGCCATTCAATTTGCAAATACAAAATTAAAAAACGGGCAGTAGTCTGCCGCGGATCTTAGACAGGCTTCAATTTCCCCTCCTACAGGCAGAAATCCGCTGGAATCAAATGATTCCAGCGGATTATTTTTGTTTTCCGCGGTTTTTTCCTGTTTGTTGTCCCATTGACCCGGATTGTAACCGGACGGAAACTTGGAGGGCCGGATGGGCTGGGTTCCAGTCCCTCCGCCGTCCCCGGATGCTTTAAATTCCGTTCTCTTACAAACGGCAGAGCTTCAGGCGCGCCAAGAATGAGCGACGCGGGAACCGAAAATAGCGCTTGCGCTGAGTCCGGGACCATCCTTCCGCTCCATCAATTTCTCATAAAATAAACAGGGGGGCGCGCATCGCTGCACCCCTCCCCTCAGGTTGCCCTGCAAGTTCCTCAGTTTTTCTCCGGGCTCTTCTGGATTTTCCAGTCCGGTCCCGCTGATTCGACTGGCCGTCCGCACTTTTCACTCAGCCAGGCCCGCAGCTCCTCTATTCCACCGCCCTGGAGCGTACTTTTATCCAGCATCACTACCTCACCCTTCTGGGTGACATAGTAGAGATTTTCCTCTGTCTCCACCAAACGGCCGCAATCGTGATACGGGTAAACCTTCTCCTCACGGCGATTGACGCTTCGTATGCCTTCAGCCTCCAAAGTGTAATTTGTGGAAAAGACCCGCTTGTCCATCTGCCTTTGTGCAGTCCGGGCCGCAATCTGGAAATAGAAAATCCCGGCGGCCAAGAAGGCCAGCGCCAACAACCCGAACATCACCGCCACCCACAGCTTCCCGGTCATCTGGACACAGAAGATCCCCACTGCAATATCGATCACGCTGATGGCCACATTGAACCGCTGCTTTTTCCGCAGGCACTTGGGGGCCAAGATTCCATCCACCACTCGATGCAGCTCCAGCAGGTGAGGATAGTCCAGGTCCGTATGAATCTGAAAAGGAGCTGTTTTCATTCTTTGTATCCCTCCAGTCTCAATCAATCGCTCCAGACGGAGCGATCAGCCCGCCGTCTGGCACAGGGTATATGATAGGGGCTCCCGCCGGTTCTGTCAAGGCGCTCCCCCTCCGCAGCGGGCGGCTCCCTATTCATTCCAGGCTTTCTCCAGAAAATATCTTTACAAATAGCCGCAAATACCATACAATAAAAATGTGAGAGGAGGGCAGACCTCATGTCTGAAAAGCCAAACAATCAGGTGCCCAATTATGTCAAAGTTCAAAATTATATCTTGGAAAAATGCCGCAGCGGAGAATATGCCGTGGGGAGCCGCATCCCCTCTGAGACCGAACTGGCCCGGATGTTCTCTGTCTCCCGGATCACTGCCAACAAGGCGGTCTCAGAGCTGGCTCTGATGGGCGTCCTCAAGCGTATCCGGGGCAAGGGCAGCTTTGTAATTTCTACCGAGCCAGTCCGTACTTCTCAGGCATTCTCCGCCGCAGTGATTACTAAGGTTTCCGAGGGGAAGAAACACGAACTATCCCAATTCCGTGTGCTCACGTCCTGTCCGGAACTGGCCCAGAAGCTGGGGCTTCCCGCCGGGGAGAGTTTTTATGAGGTGGTGCGAAAAAACATCAACGCCCGGAGTTCTATCTCTTGGGACTATACCTACATTCCCTGCTCCGTGGCCCCCGATTTGTCCCTCTCCTTTGAACAGATTCGAGACTGTTATATCCATGACTACCTGCGCCTTCTTCCCAATGTCCACCCCAAGTTTATGAAGGTATTCATCAATACACGTCCGCTTCCTATTTTGGAGCCGGCTTTGGAGCACTTCGAGGACCCGGATAACGTGTCCATCTGGTCCTCTTTTGTGTATGATGCCAACATGAAAATCCTGGCCGCTACCTTCACGCTATACTCCCTCTCCGACGAAGAAGTTCCTCTCTTTCTCTTCTCCGTATAGTCCTGGTATAAGTAAAAAACGGCTGCCGTATCCAATACGGCAGCCATTTTTATGCCCAGGTCTGCCGTCAGGGGTTCGTCCAGTCCTCAATCATAATCTTCAGGATTTCCTGGTCGGTCTCCCGCATTCCCTCACGGCCCAGACGGCCCACATTGGCGATGGTGTTTTCTACTCCCTTCTTCACGATGCCGTCGCCGCTGCGGAACTGCTGGTTATAGCAATACATCTCATAGCCCATGATGCCTGCGTCCACGCCGACGGCAATCTTCCCGGCGCAGGAGGCCTTGGCTCCGTCACAGATGACCCCGGACACCACCGCCAAGGCGTTTACCAGGGTGTGGGAGATAGCCTTCAGATCTCCGCCTTTCAGATAGGCCACGCCACAGCCGGCGGCGGCTCCGGCGCTGATGGCGCCGCAGAAGGCGGAGAGACGGCCTATTCCGGTTTTCTGGTGGATTCCGATTAGGTTGGCCAGTGTCAGGGCCCGGTAGAGCTGCTCCTGGCTGGCACCCAGTTCCTTGGCGTATACCACCAAAGGCATGGTAACCGTAATTCCCTGATTGCCGCTTCCGGCGTTGATGACCACCGGAAGCTCACAGCCGTTCATTCGGGCGTCGGAACCGGCGGCCGCGTAGGCCTTAGCCCGGTTTTTTACCGTATCCGGCCCGCTGTGCAGCAGGATGGAACCCACATTGGCCCCATAGTCTCCGCGCAGCCCCTCCTCCGCGATAGCGGTATTGTACTGGATCTGCCGGTCCAACACCTCCCGAACGTCATCAATCTCAACCGAATTGGCAAAGTCATAGATTGTCTTGACGCTCAAGAAGGAGCGGTCAGTGAGGCCTTTCTCGCTCTCATCCTCCACGGGCTCGTCTTTCAGCTTCTCGCCATTCTTCTCAATGGTAACTACGTTGGTATGGTAGTTCGCGATGCGGGTCTTGGCATAGGAGTCCCCCTTCCGCAGGGTGACGATGATGTCGAAAACCAAATTGGTGTCCGCCAGACGAACTTCCGTTTTAACCTGCTCCAGCATCCGGCGGATCTCGTTCTTCTGCTCCTCCGTCACCTGGGAAATCACCTGGAGCTGCTTATCCGGGTCGCCGGCCACCACGCCGGCCATAGTAGCCGCCGGAATCCCCCGCAGGCCGCCGGTGTTGGGCACTACCACACTTTTGACATTTTTGATAATGTTGCCGCTGGCCTCCACCAGCACATGATCGGGGAGCTCCCCCAGATACCGGCGGGCGATGGCCGCGCAGTAGGCGATTGCAATGGGTTCTGTACATCCCATTGCGGGCAGCAGCTCCTCTTTGAGGATGGCGACGCAGTCCTGATATGCCTGATCGTTTCGATTCATAACGAAGTCCCCCTTGATATGTTTTATTAGTTCCTCCGCCTATAATTTGTCAATATCAATATATCAAATTCAGAGTGAATGTCAATACTTTTTAAAAAATTTATGAAAAACAGGCCGTCGCCCTTTGGTTTTCATAGTCAGAATGCTGCAAACGCCGGCAATCCGCTGGCAGGCTCTTGAATCGGATCGGAAGGTCGAGCCCTTGGCAGCGCCATCTGAACCATGCGTTGATTTCCAGAAGCCGGCTTCCGCAGGGTGGCATTCCCGCTCCGGCCATGGTACAATCAGTTTCATACAACCTCGGTTCCGGCCCGAAGACCGGAGTATCATAAAGCTGGGAGGAGAATGCACAATGAAGGTAGCTGTTCTGGGCCTGGGCAAGGTAGGCCACAACATGGCCGCGCTGCTGGCGGCACGGGGATTTGAGGTGACCGGATTCACCCGGGATCCGGAGAAAGCGGAGGCGGTCAATCGCTTTGGAATCACCGTATCCGGCGCTCTGGAGGGCAACTTCAAGGTCCAAGCCACCACTGACCTGTCCCAAGCGGTGGACGGAGCCAAATTTCTCTTCGTAACCACCACCTCCAAAGGTCATCGCCCTATGGCAGAGCTGCTGCGGGGCAAGCTCCAGGAAGGACAGCTGGTGGTGATTTTCACCGGCAACTGGGGCGCCTATGAGTTCTACTGCGTCCTGGGGGACGAGGCCCGGACAAAAAGGGTGGTACTGGGGGAAACCAGCGGAAACTTGGCCGGCTCCCCGTCCCTCACATATCCGGCCACTACCTATATGAAGCCCATCAAAAAGCACATCAGCTTCGCCACTATACCAGGCTCCGCCGCCTGTCAGGCGGCGCGGGAGCTGCGAGACGCCTTTCCGGAGTTCTGCCCGGTGGACAGCATTGTGGATACCTCTCTGAACAACACCAATCCCCCAGTCCACGTGCCCATCAGCCTGTTCAATATCACCCGCATGGCCAACCGGGAGGAGGCCTCTTTCTACGGTGAGTGCCTGCCTCCCATGCTTCAGGACCTGGTGATGGCCGCAGATCAGGAGCGCTGCCAGGTCATCCGCGCCCTGGGGGGGACCCCGAAAAGTGTACTGGAGTTGATGAACAGCGCCTGGGATGCCCAGTGCGCCAGTCTTAAGGAACTGGGACAGAGCAACCCCAGCCTCCAGTCCGTCCAGCTGCCCAAGACCCCCTATCACCGTTTTTTGACAGAGGACGTCCCCTACGGCTATCTGGCTGTCAGCCGCCTGGGAAAGCGGTACGGAGTGGCCACCCCCCGCATTGATTTTATGGTGGCCGCATACCAATTCTTACTGGGAGAGCAGGCTGATATGACCGGGCCGGAGTTCCCGGTGGACCTGACGGAAATTCTGAGAGAAAAGGACTGAAATTCCGCCGTCCCCTAGGAATGTCCCGAAAAAATGAAGATTTTTCTGCTTCCCGCGGCCGGTGCTTGGCACAGCCTGCCAAGACATTTTCTGACAGCGCCTAATAAATGTATTGATATTCTTTACATTCTCCAAGAAAATATATTGACTTTTTTTGAAGTTAATAGTAGAATGTTGGCAGAATCGTTTTAATCGCAAAGACAAGCACCCACAATTTTGTGCAAAATATGCAGAGTCGTGCCGCCCGCCGGGAGAGCTTAGATTCTGAGGGTGTGTGGAAGAAAGGGGACGATCTGAATGACCAAAGCGGAGCGTATCCGCGCCGCACTGAAGGGAGAGCGCCCGGACCGGGTGCCCTACGCCCTTTGGTCCCACTTCCCAGGGATTGATATGGACCCTGAGAAGCTGGCTGAGGAGAGCTGGAAGTTCTATAAGAAGCTGGATATTGATCTGATCAAGACCATGAATAACGGGATGTACCCCATCGAGGATCTGGGCTGTGAGGTGGATTACTCCGAGATCGCGAAGGGGGGCGTGGCCAAGCTGGTGAGCACACCGGTTCACACCGTGGACGACTGGGACAAGATCCCCGTGTGCGACCCCGGCAAGGGAGCCCTGAGCCGGGAGCTGCACTCTCTGGAGCTGCTGCTGGAGATCCGCGACAAGGCCGGAGATGACGTGCCCGTCATCTTCACCTGCTTCAGTCCGCTGACCATTGCCGACAAGGTGTCGGGCAAGCACTGGCAGGAGCATTTGGATCAGGCCGGTGGCGAGGAGAAGATCAAATCTGCCCTGGAACGTATCACTGAAACCACCTGTGCTCTGGTGCGCCGGGCCACTCAGCTGGGGGCCGACGGCATCTTCTTTGCCTCTCAGATCAGCAACTACGATGTGACCACCGCCCAGAGGTATCAGGCCCTGGGCGTCCCCTACGACAGACGGGTGATCGAAGCGTCTTCCGGCTGGTTCAACGTACTCCACGCCCACGGCAGCGATATCATGTTCGACTTGCTGAAGGATTATCCCGTCCAGGTATTCAACTGGCATGTGGGAGAGAGCCTGCCTGACATGGATGAGTGTGCTCTTCTCACCGGCAAGTGCCTGATGGGGGGATTGCAGCGCACCGATATCACCAACCGGAATCATAACGCAGTGCGCAACCAGATCTTCCGCGCCCTGAAGTCCACCGGAGGAAAGGGACTGATCCTGACCCCCGGATGCGTGATCCGCTATCCTCTGGATGAGGAGATGCTGGAGTCAGTTCGGAAGACAAAGGAAGCGGTGGAAGATCAAATGTTTTGTCGTTAGTCCCCAGTCGTTTCATTCCCGGTAAAGGAGGAGAGTTTTTTGGACAAGAAAAAAATCAGTATCATCAGCAGTGTCGTGGTGCTTGCCATCGCCGTTTTGTTCCTCGTGTACTCTCTGCAGTACCCCTTTGAGGGCATTATCGGCCCAGGCCCCGGTGTCATGCCGTTCTGCCTGTCGCTCATCCTGCTGATCCTCTCAGCAGCCCACCTGATCACCTCGATTCGGGGCAAGGACTCTGTCAGCAGCATGCCCGACAAGAAGGGCCTGCTGAATATCCTGCTGGTCCTTTTGTACATGGCGCTGTATGTGGTGCTGCTGAAGCCTCTGGGCTCCGTGCTGGCAGGCACTGTGTTCCTGTTCCTGCTGTACCGCAGCAGCTACCGCTGGTATACCGCTCTGGGGATTTCTGTTGTGGTTTCCGTTGTGATTTTTGTGATTTTCCGCGTGCTGCTGGAAGTCAACCTTCCTGTGAACGCGCTTGGGTTCTGAGTGGGAGGTGACGGAATATGTTGGAATCCTTAATGAGTCTTCTGGGCGGCTTTCAGACTGCTCTGACCCCCCTGAATCTGCTGTTCTGTCTGGGCGGCGTGTGCATGGGAATGTTCGTGGGCGTACTGCCCGGCCTGGGCCCTGTAGCCGGTACGGCACTGCTGATTCCCATGACCTATGACCTGGAACCAGTAACCGCCATTATCATGCTGGCCGGCATCTTCTACGGCGCTATGTACGGCGGCACCATTACATCGGTTCTGATCAACACCCCCGGAGAGGGCGCTTCCGTTATTACCTGTATCGACGGTTATCAGATGGCCCGGCAGGGCCGGGCCGGCCAGGCGCTGGGTGTGGCTGCCATAGGCTCCTTTGTGGGCGGCATCGTGGCCATCGTCTGTCTGACCTTCCTTGGCCCAGCCATCGCTGATATTGCCCTTGGCTTTGGTCCTCCTGAGTTCTTCAGCCTGATGCTCTTCGGACTGCTGCTGGTGGTGGGCCTGATGGGCAAGTCGGTCGTCAAGGGACTCATCGCCGCTGTGCTGGGCGTGCTGCTCTCTGAGATCGGCATTGACAGCGGATCCGGCCTGGACCGGTTCCTGTTCGGCCAGATTGAGCTGCTGGACGGCATCGATTTCGTCGTTCTGGCTATGGGTCTGTTCGGCATTTCCGAGATTCTTCTGAACATGGAAGACGTCTCCGGTGTTCAGGTCCCCGCTAAGGTGGATAAGATGATCCCGCCCCGCGAGGAGTGGAAGCCCACGCTGGCCGCTATCGGCCGCGGCACCGGCATCGGCATGGTCCTGGGCCTGATTCCCGGCTCCAGCGCCTCCATCGCCTCTCTCATCTCCTATTCTGTAGAGAAAAAGGTGGCCAAGGATCCCAGCCGGTTCGGACACGGCGCCATCGAAGGAGTGGCCGGTCCCGAGACCGCCAACAACGCTTACTCCGGCGCGGCCCTGATCCCCCTGTTTACCCTGGGCATCCCCAGCTCCCCCACCGTGGCTATTCTGCTGGGCGCCTTTACTATGCACGGCTTGACCCCCGGCCCCCTGCTGTATCAGAACGATCCGGAGTTTATCTGGGGCGTCACCGCCAGTATGTTTATCGGCAACGTACTGCTGCTGATTATGAATCTGCCTCTGGCCAACCTGTGGGCCAAGGTAGCTCTGATCCCCTACAAACTGCTCTACCCCATGATCCTGATCATCTGCATGGTGGGCATCTACTCTGTGGGCCGCAGTCTGTTTGACGTGGGTCTATTGATCTTCTTCGGCATCGTAGGCTATCTGATGAAAAAGCTGGAGTTCCCCGCTGCTGCACTGATCCTGGCCTTTATCCTGGGTGAGAACCTGGAGTACACCATGATCCAGACGGTGGCCATGTCCGATTCCGGACTGCTGCTTCTGTTCCAGCGCCCTGTCTCCGGCGTCATTACCGTCCTGTGCATCATCGCCCTGGTCGTCAGCCTGTATACCGCAATCAAGCAGAAGCGGGATCAGCTGGGGGACGAGTAAACTGTCAAACCGCCTGGGCAGACCGAAAGGGGCCAGGCAAGAAATAACCGGCTTTAAGTTAAATGAAAATGGAGGGAAACACCTATGAACAAGAAAGTGATCTCCGCTCTGCTGGTCACCGCCATCTCCGCCTCCTTGCTGTCCGGCTGCGGCGGCGCCACCGGAGGCAGCGGAAGCGCCGCCAACGCCGATACCAGCTCCTATCCTGAGCGGGCCATCGAAGCGATCATCGCCTTTGATCCCGGCGGAGGCAGCGACATCGCCGCCCGCAGCATTCTGAGCTACACCGAGAAATATCTGGGCGGCACCTTTGCCATCGAGAACCGGCCTGGCGCAGGCGGCATCGTGGGCTGGACCGCGATTGCCACCGGCGAGCCTGACGGCTATACTCTGGGCATGATCAACCTGCCTTCCATCATTTTCAATCCCATCACGATGGGGGATCAGGTGAACTATTCCATGGACGATTTCGCCCCCATTGCTAACTTTGTCAGCGATCCGGGCACGATGGCCGTTGTGCCCGACAGCGACATCCAGAGCTTCCAAGACATGATCGACGCCGCCAAGGCCAATCCGAACGGCCTGCGAGTCGCCTACAGCGGCCCGGGCACCAGCGAAGCCTTGACCCTGCGCCGCATGGAGCAGACCTATTGTATCGAGCTCCGTGAGGTCCCCTTTGACGGCACCGGCCCCATGCTGACTGCGCTGCTGGGCGGTACGGTGGATGTGATGTGTGCCAACGTATCCGAAATTGTAGGTCAGTATAACGGCGGCGCTGTGAATCTGCTGGCCGTGGGCTCCGAGGAGCGCATTGACATGGTCCCCGATGTGCCGACTTACATTGAGTGCGGCTTTGAGCAGACCCAGGTCGCGATGCGCGGCATGGCGGCTCCCGCCGGCACCCCTGACGAGATCATTCAGATCCTGGCCGACGCCATGGAGCAGGCCGTGAATGACCCCGACTTCCAGGAGGATGCCGCCCGCCAGAATCTGCCTCTGGACTTTATGGGCCCCGAGGAGTATCAGGCTGAGATCGAGCGTCAGCAGCAGTTCTACCAGGAGCAGTATGAGATCAATCCCTGGTAATCCGATTCCATCTGTTTTGAAATTGACGAATTTATCTGTTGCCTTCTGACCATCCAAATATCCCGAAAACCTCTCTGATGGGACCGCGCCGGGGCCGCTGTACAGCCCTAAGCGCGGTCCCATCAGAGCATTTTTACGGGCTGTACGCTGTTGAAATGGTCCTGGCCTGCGGTGTGGGCGGTCCTCCTTTCAGAATTATGCACCTGACCGCCTCTCTCCCGGGGCAGCCTGTGAAGCGGAACTTCTCCCACACTGCCCAATGTTTCATACGATCCTCTCCTTCTGTACCGGATGTGCCGGCCCTTATGCGGTCCGGCGCATCCGGCATATTTTGCGGCTGATCTCCCCGCCGCAAAATATGGTTACTCAAACTGGCTGTAATAAAGGGCGGCATAGGCCCCCCGCTTGGCCAGCAGGGTCTTGTGGTCCCCCTGCTCGATGATGTTGCCCTGTTCCATAAACAGAATGGTGTCCGCGTCCCGGATGGTGGACAGGCGGTGGGCAATGACGAAGCTGGTGCGGCCCCGCATGAGCCGCTTCATGGCCTTGCCGATCTCCACCTCGGTGCGGGTGTCCACGCTGGAGGTAGCCTCGTCCAGAATGAGGATGGGCGGGTCGCACAGGAATACCCGAGCAATGGTGAGCAGCTGCCGCTGGCCGGCGGACAGGTTGCCAGCCTCGTTGTCCAGCACCGTGTCATAGCCGTGGGGCATGGTGCGGATGAAGTAGTCCACCTTGGCGGCCTTGGCCGCGGCCACGATCTCCTCCCGGGTGGCGTCGGGGCGGCCGTAGGCGATGTTCTCCGCCACCGTCCCCCCGAACAGCCAGGTGTCCTGGAGAACCATGCCGAAGTTCTTCCGCAGGCCGGAGCGGGTCATGTCGGCGGTGGGCACCCCGTCCACGGTAATCCGGCCGCCGTTCACCTCGTAAAAGCGCATGAGCAGGTGGTCTTGCCCGCGCCGGTGGAGCCCACCACGGCGATCTTCTGCCCCGGCTTTGCGGTAAAGCTGATGTCCTTCATCAACAGGCGGTCCGGGGTATAGCCGAAGCTGACGTGCTCAAAGGCGATGGCGCCCCGGGCCCGCTCCACCACGGCGGGGTACTCGGGGTCGGGGCGCTCCTCCTCTTCGTCCAGCAGCTGGAAGGTGCGCTCGGCGGAGGCCAGGGCGGCCTGGAGGGAGTTGATCATATAGGAGGCCTCGGTGAGGGGCTCCGCCGTCTGGTTCACATACTGGAAGAAGGCCTGGACCACGCCCACCGACATGGAGCCGTCCAGCATGGCCTTGCCGGCGACGACGGCGATGACCACCTGGGCCAGGCGGGTGAGCAGACGAATCAGGGGGTTGACGCAGTTGGTCAGAAAATCGGCCCTCTGGTTGGCGGCCCGGTTGGCCTCGGCGGCCTGGGACACCCGCTGGATGGACTCCTCCTCGTGGTTATAGGCCTTGATCACGTCCCGGCCGTTGTAGTACTCCTCCACCACGCCGGTGAGGACGGCGATGGTCTCCTGCCGGTCGGCGGCGCACTTCAGATTTTTCCGCGCCACCACGTTGGTGACCGCCATGCTGACGGCCATGAACACCAGGAACAGCAGGGTCAGGGGCACGCTGTAATAGAACATGACGATGAGCGAGCCGATGATGGTGCCGATGGCCACGATGAGCTTCAGAAGGCCGGTCTGGAGCACCTCCGCGATCTTGTCCAGGTCGTTGGTCACCCGGCTTAAAATCTCACCGGCCTTGTTCTGGTCGAAGAACCGCAGGGGCAGCCGGTTGAGTTTCCGGGAGATCTGGCTGCGCAGTTCCAGTACCAGGCTCTCGGCCACGTTGGCCATCAGATAGGACTGGAGGTAGTAGAACAGCCAGGTGAACAGGTACTGCACCGTGAGCTGGACAAGCTCCCGGCCCATGGTCCCGGTGACCGAGAAGGGGGTCCCGGCCTGCCGGGCGGCCTGGACGCTCTGCCACAGGTGGTCGATGACAATGGCGCTGTACATGGGGTTCCAGATGGACAGAGCCACATAGATGACGATGGACAAGGCCACCACAGTCAGCCGGACCCGCTGGCCGTGGAGATGGCCGCACAGCCGGACCACGGTGCTTTTGGTATTCTGGGGCACCTCGTGCTCGATGCCGGCAAATTTCTTTTTGGGGCTCATGCCTCCTGCACCTCCTTCGTCTGGGATTCATAGATCTCCTGATAGACCTTACAGGTCTTCATCAGCTCCTCGTGGGTGCCGATGCCCGCCATGCGCCCCTCGTGGAGGACGATGATCTGGTTTGCGTGGCGGATGGAGCTCACACGCTGGGCGATGATGAGCACCGCCGCATCCTTTGTCTCGGCCGCCAGGGCGTGCCGCAGGGCGGCGTCCGTCTTGAAGTCCAGGGCGGAGAAGCTGTCGTCAAAGATGTACAGCTCCGGCTTCTTCACCAGGGCCCGGGCGATGGACAGCCGCTGCTTCTGACCGCCGGAGAAGTTGGCGCCACCCTGGGCCACGAAGGCGTTGAGTCCGTCGGACAGGGAGCGGATGAAGTCCCCCGCCTGGGCCACGTCGGCGGCGTGCATCAGTTCCTCCACTGTGGCGTCGGGGCGGCTGTACCGCAGATTGCCGGCGATGGTACCGGAGAACAGCCAGGCCTTCTGCTGGACGTAGGCCAGGTGGTCCCGGAGGAACTTCTGGGGCATGTTCCGAATGTCCGTGCCATTGAGCTCCACCGCGCCGCCGGTGACGTCGTGGAAGCGGAGGATCAGGGAGGCCACGGTGGACTTGCCGCTGCCGGTGCCGCCGATGATGGCGGTGGTCTCGCCCCGGCGGCAGACAAAGTTCAGGTGGCCCAGGGTGTCCTCCTCCGCGTCCTTGAAGCGGAAGGACACATCCCGGAAGGCCAGCACCTCCGGATTAGAGGAATCCTCCTCCGGGT
>DWXY01000054.1 GCA_019118935.1 Candidatus Oscillibacter pullicola | reverse complement strand
CAGCGCCGTCGGAATGCCGTGCATCAGCGCCTGCACCTGTTCTTTCATGGTCAGGCGGTTGACGAGCGCCAGCAGCAGCACCGCCGCATACATCGGCAGGCAGATGCGCGCGCACGCCTTCCACTCATATTTCAGCAGCTTCAGCATGCAAATACCTCCCGGAACAGCATATCGACCGATTTCCCGTGCTCCTCGCGGATGGCATCCACGCTCTCATGCAGGGTCATCACGCCGTTTTTGAGGAACACCACCTCGTCGAGCACGCGCTCGATGTCCGCAATCAGGTGGGTGGACAGCAGTACGGACGCATCCTCGCTGTAATTGGACAGGATCGTGTTAAGGATGTAGTCGCGTGCCGCGGGGTCTACGCCGCCGATCGGCTCGTCGAGCAGGAACAGCTGCGCCTTGCGGCTCATGGTCAGGATGAGCTGCACCTTTTCCTTGGTGCCCTTGGACAGGGTCTTGAGGCGGCTGAGCGGGCTGATGTCCAGCGTGTTCAGCATGTCGTTCGCCTTGACCTTGTCGAAGTCCGCATAGAAATCCGCGAAAAAGTCGATCAGGTCGCAGACCTTCATCCAGTCGTTGAGGTAGGCGCGGTCGGGCAGGTAGCTGACCACGCTGTGCGTATGGATGCCGGGCGCCTCGCCGTCGATGGTGACCGTGCCGCTGGTCGGCTGGAGCAGCCCGTTGAGCAGCTTGATGGCGGTCGTCTTGCCCGAGCCGTTCGGCCCCAGCAGGCCGATAAAGCGCCCGCGCTCGAGCGTCAGATTGAGGTTGTCAAGCGCCTTGACGCTGCCGTACACCTTGGTCAGCCCCTGGCACACCACCAGTTCATTCCTGTTCTCCATGCTTGCCGCCCTCCTCCCTGCGTTTCTCCAGAAGTGTTAAAATCTCCTGCTCGGTAAAGCCGAGCTGGCTCATGCCCGCCAGAAATTCCGAAATGCGGTCGCTTGCAATCTGCTCCCGAATCTTTGCAATCATCTCTTTGTCCTCCGTGACATATCGTCCACTGGTGCGGTTTGTGTACATCAGCCCTTCGCGCTCGAGATCCGCCAGCGCGCGCTGCATTGTATTGGGGTTTACCCCCGCCTCGGCCGCCAGCTCCCGCACGGGCGGCACCTTATCGCCCGCGCCGAGCTGCCCGCTTACGATCTGCTCGGTCAGCTGCTCCATCAGCTGCTGATAGATCGGACGGTCGCCCCGCAGTTGCCATTGCATAGGCTCGCTCCTCTCTGTTTCTTTGTACTATGATAATAATACAGCAGTACACATTTGTCAAGCCCTCCTTCAAAAATTTTTTCCATGCCGCACTGTGCTGTGGTATACTATATTTGGAGGAATTTATGCTATGAAAATCTATCCCTGTCTTCGCCTGCTGTGGATCGCGCTTGCCGGTTCCGCGCTGGTCAATTTATCCGCGCTGTCGTCCTCGATCACCGTGTCGCTGGTCGCCAATATCATCAACCTGCTGTGCTATGGGCTGATCACCTATGTGCTGTACCGTCTTTCGGATCAATCTGCGCTGTTTTCGCGCGCCTTTCCCGCCTGCCTGACCGCAGTCGTACTGGTTGGCCTTGGGCTGGTATGCACCTTTTTCGTATCCGGCAGCCCGATGCTGTTCAATTTCCTGTCCCTGCTGCTTATGGCGGGCAGTATCGCATCGCTGATCGGCCAATACTACATGTACTGGGGGCTGGATGAACGCGTCATCTCCTGCGGCTATGCCTTCCCGGCACGGCGCATCCGCTGGTGCCTGTATGCGCCGCTGATCGGGGCGTTCGCGTCTGCCTTCCTGATGCTGTCCGGCATGATCCTGCCGGGCGTCATGCTCCAGCTCGCCTGCCAGTTCGTACCGCTTGTCCTGCTGTGGCAGTATATGCGGGCTGTGCGCGAACGCGAGGATAATCCATTGACGTTTTAGGTCAAAAAGGAACTGCCGCTGATTCTCTATCGCAGTTCCTTTTTTGTTTTCCTGTTTTTCTGTACGATTGCCCGCGCAGCGGGGGCTGTAACAGGGGGGACAATACAATAACAGGAACGATATGCGTTCCCCGCAAATGCAAAAAAGAAAATAGCGAATTGCCGCAGGGGCGATTACCGTTATGCAACGGTTTGTTTCTTGACAATGGGCGCAAAAAGCGCTATAATCCTTTATAGTTAGTTTTCGCTAACCCCTATGTCTGCATCCCGTCCTTCAGCCCGGGCTCCACCCTGATGACGGCGCCGGATATGGCATCGGGCTGAAGCAGGACGGGAGATACCTGCTCTGCTGAGAGGTGCAGCCGATGTCCCCTGTATTTTCATACCCATAAGTTAGCCATATCTAACTTTTGGGCTGTCAGGGGGACGGACGATGCGGAAGGGGCCTTGGGAAAAGGAAGGGCTGTTCCGCCGCTAAGCGGCCGAGATACAGACCAGTCGGGAGGAGGCAGGACATTGCTGGCAGAATTTCTGGCGGACCGCGGGGATTGGGTGCAGGTGATGCCGGGCGCACAGGCCTGCCTGTTCTCCCTGGCGGAAGGGCAGCTTGCCCTGCCCCTCCGGCTGGAGCCCCTGCATTTCGAAGCCCTGTTTTGTCTGGCTGGAACGGTGGCCCTGACCCGGCGGGACGGATCTGTTTTGACGGCAGGCGCCCGGCAGGTGCTGATTCTCACCGGCCTCTCCGGCCTGGCCGACGCCCGGATGGGCTCCCCACTGGAGGGTGTCCTGGTGGCAGTGGACGCCCGTGGCGCCCGGGAGAGCCTGAAAACCATCTGCGATCTGCTGGGGAACCTCTCTCTGGACACCGGACAGGTGCGGCAGTGGATGGCCGACCGGGGCGGCTGCACCGTGGAGGGCCCCACCGACTGGAGCCGGGTGGTCTTTGCCAACCTGGACCGCCTCCCCCGGAGCGAGCGGGCGCGCTGGTGCGTATGGAAGTCTGTGGAGCTGCTCTACCTGTTCTCTAACCCGGGGAATCAGGCGGCGGATACAGCCCCGGCCCCGGCGTTGGAGCGCGAGGTCGTGCGGAGGCTTGCTGAGATTCGCCAGTATATGGAGGAGCACCTGGCTGAGCCCCTCACCATCCCGTTCCTGAGCCGCCAGGCCTGCCTCTCTGCCACCTCCTTCAAAAAGTGCTTCCGCAGCCTGTACGGCCTTCCGGTCCACACCTGGCTGCGGCGGCGGCGGATGGAGCAGGCGGCAGAGCTGCTGCGGGGCTCTTCCCTCAGTGTGCTGGGGGTGGCCCAGTCCGTGGGGTACGGCAGCGCCAGCCAGTTCACCGCCGCCTTCCGGCGGCAATACGGCATAACGCCGGCCATGTACCGAAAAAATGCCTGAACCGGCATAACACCGTCCGGTTCGGTGATGCACGGGGGTGCTTCATCTGCTATAATACTTCAATACACGAAGGGACGGGTTCGTTTCCGGACAGGAGGAAATCGGAATGAAACAACATCGCTTCTGGGCCTGGGGCGCTGTGATCTGCATGGTCATGGTGATGATCACGGGCTACAAACGCAAATAAGTACATGGCAGAAAGGAAGAATCCCCATGATGAAACATTATGTCAGACTGGCCTGCTTCGTGGGCGGCGCCCTGTTTGGCTCGGCCGGCGTGAAGCTGCTCACCAGCAAGGACGCCAGGAAAGCCTACACCCACATCACCGCCGCCGGCCTGCGGATGAAGGACTGCGTGATGGAGACGGTTACCTCCGTCCAGGAGAACGCCGCCGACATCCTGGCCGCTGCTGCGGACATCAACGAGGCTCGGGCCGCCAGGGAAGTCGAGGCCCAGATAGAGGGCCAGGAGGCCTGAAAATTGCGGAAGGGAGCCGGTAAACGGCTCCCTTTTCCATAAGGGGAGATTTGCTATGAGAGCAACTATCGTACATGAGAGCCGGGGCCGGATGCGCCTGCGGCTCCGGCAGGGGACCATGACCCTCCGCCAGGCAGATATATTGGAAACCTGGCTGAAAGGGCAGCCCTGGTCAAAAGAGGCTGTTGTGCACGAACGCACCGGCTGTGTGATCGTGCACTATACCGGAGGCCGGGAGGCCGTGCTCTCCGCCCTCGCCGCCTTCACCTGGGCCGGGGCAGAGGAAACGGTCACCCTGCCCGGCCACAGCACCCGGGCCTTGAACCGGGAATTTCAAGAGAAGCTGGTGGGCAAGGCCGCGGTGAAGGCAGCTGCAGCCCTGTTTTTGCCCTCCCCGCTGCGGGTGGCCCGGGTGATCTGGCATATGATCCCCTTCCTCCGCAAGGGGCTCCGGTGCCTGTACCGGCGGCAGATCAAGGTCGAGCTGCTGGATGCCCTGTCCATCGGCATCTCCGTCTGCCGACGGGACTTCGGCACCGCAGGCGCCGTCATGTTCCTGCTGGAGATCGGCGAGTTGCTGGAGGATTGGACGAGGAAGAAGTCCGTGGCCGACCTGGCGGAGAGCCTGTCCCTCCATGTGGACCGGGTATGGCTGAAAACAGAGGCCGGGGAGGTTCTCACCCCCATCGGCCAGATCAGGCCCGGCGACCGGGTTGTGGTCCGGGCGGGGAGCGTCATCCCACTGGACGGTGTGGTGGCTGAGGGGGAGGCTACCGTCAACCAGGCCTCCCTCACCGGCGAGGCCGTCCCCGCGGCCAAACGGCCCGGCGGCGCGGTATACGCCGGCACCGTGGTGGAGGAGGGCGAATGCGTCCTGGAGGTAAAACGGGCCTCCGGCCAGGGCCGGTACGACCAGATCGTAGAGATGATCCAGCAGTCCGAGCAGATGAAGTCCTCTGCCGAGGCCAAGGCTGCGGGTCTGGCAGACCGGCTGGTGCCCTGTACCTTCGCCGGGAGCCTGCTGAGCCTGGCCCTCACCCGGAATGCGGCCCGTGCCCTGTCAGTGCTCATGGTGGACTTCTCCTGCGCCCTGAAGCTGTCCATGCCCCTGGCGGTCCTCTCCGCCATGCGGGAGGCAGGGCGTGAGCATATCACCGTCAAGGGCGGCAAGTTCCTGGAGGCCGTAGCCGGGGCGGATACCATTGTCTTTGACAAGACCGGCACCCTCACCCATGCCTGCCCGCGGGTGGCCAAAGTCGTCCCCTTCAACGGCAAGGATGAGGCGGAGATGCTGCGGATGGCCGCCTGCCTTGAGGAACACTTCCCCCATTCCATGGCTAATGCCGTAGTGGAGGAAGCCAGACGCCGGGGGCTGCACCACGAGGAACGCCACGCCAGGGTGGAGTATCTGGTGGCCCACGGTATCGCCAGCTCGGTGGACGGGGAGCAGGTGCGCATCGGCAGCGCCCACTTTATCTTTGAGGACGAAAAGTGTGTGATCCCCGAGGGGGAGCAGGCCAGGTTCGACGCCCTGCCCCCGGAGTTTTCCCAGCTCTATCTGGCCGTTGACGGGGTGCTCTCCGCCGTGATCTGCATCTCCGACCCCCTGCGGGGCGAGGCCCGGGATGTACTGGCCACCCTGCGGGGCCTGGGCGTGAAAAACGGCGTCATGCTCACCGGGGACAGCCCCCGCACGGCCGCCGCCATTGCGGGGCAGCTGGGAGTGGAAGACTTCCGGGCCGGTGTGCTCCCGGCAGACAAGGCGGAGTATGTGGCCGCCCTGCGGCGGGAGGGGCATACCGTCCTCATGGTAGGGGATGGCATCAATGATTCCCCGGCCCTCTCCGAGGCGGATGCCGGCATCGCCATCAGCGGCGGCGCGGCCATCGCCCGGGAGATTGCCGACATCACCATCGCCGCTGACAGCCTGTGGGAGCTGGTGCGCCTGCGGCAGCTGGCCATGGCCCTGATGGGCCGCATCCGGGCCAACTACCGCTTTGTTATCGGCTTCAACGGGGCGCTGATCGGCCTTGGTGCCGCAGGCATCCTGCCTCCGGCCGTCTCCGCCATGCTCCACAACCTGTCCACCCTTGGGGTGAGCCTCCGCAGCATGAGCGCCCTGCCGGTATCCAGACAGGCGGCAGAAGCGCCTGCGGATGCGTAAAGCATGGAACATCCTGCGGCAATCCTATGGGAATATCACGCTTTCTTCCACTTCAGCAGGAAGGCGGAGCAGGTGATGACCAGCACGGAGCCGGCGTTGTGTACCAGGGCGCCTACAACCGGGTTCAGCGTTCCATTGATCGCCAAAACGATGGCGATGAAGTTCAGCACCATGGAAAAGGTCATGTTGCATTTGATGGTGGCCATCATCCGCCTGGACAGGGCGATCAGGTGGGGCAGCTCCCTCACCTCGTCGTCCACTAAGGCGATGTCCGCCGCGTCCACGGCGATGTCGCTGCCTACGCCGCCCATGGCGATGCCCACCTGTGCCTTTTTCAGTGCGGGGGCGTCGTTGATACCGTCGCCGATCATGCACACCGGCCGGCCATCTGCCTGATAGCGCTCAACGGCCCACAGCTTATCCTCCGGCAGGCAGTTGGCCCGCACTGCGCCGATATGCACCTGCCCGGCGATAGTCCGGGCGACGTTTTCGTGGTCACCGGTGAGCAAAACCGGCTGCACCCCAAGGCCATTGAGGGAGCCTATCATATCCGCGCTCTCCTCCCGCAGGGTGTCGGATAGGACAATATAGCCCGCAAGCACCCCGTCCACCGCCAGATACGTCACGGTGCAGCCCTTCCGGACTGCTTCCTCCGCCGCGGGAGGAGGCGTCATGGAGACACCGTGCTCCTTCAGCAGCTCCAGGTTGCCGGCGAGGATCTGCTTCCCTTCCACCCGGGCACGCACGCCCCGGCCGGGGAGCATGTGAAAGCCATCGGCCGGGGCAAGCGTATCCCCCAGCTCCTTTTTGCAGCAGCGCACGATGGCCTTGCCCAAGGGATGCTCCGACAGCTGTTCGGCGGAGGCGGCCAGCCGGTAGATCTGCTCCCTGGTACAGGCATCCGTCAAGCTGGCAGCCTCAACCACCTCCGGCGTGCCGTAGGTCAGGGTGCCGGTCTTGTCAAAGGCAACTACCTTCACGCCGGCCAGCCGCTCCAGTGCGTCCCCTTCCCGCACCAGAAAACCATGCTTCGTGGCGTTGCCGATGGCCGCCATGATGGCGGTGGGGGTAGCAAGTACCAGGGCGCAGGGGCAGAACACCACCAGGATGGTCACCGCCCGGATAATCTCCCCGGTGATGAGCCAGGTAAGGGCTGCCGCGCTCAGGGCGATGACCACAATCCAGGTGGCCCAGCGGTCGGCGATCCCCACGATCCTGGCCTTACCCGCGTCGGCGGACTGGACCAGCCGGATCATCCGCTGGATGGAGCTGTCCTCCCCTACCTTGGAGGCACGCATCTCAAATGCTCCAAACTGGTTCACGGTCCCGCTGGAGACCTCGTCCCCCGCGGCCTTATCGACGGGGAGGGATTCCCCGGTCATCACGGCCTGGTTGATGGAGGTCTGCCCGGAGACGATTACGCCGTCTACCGGCACGCCTTCCCCGGGCAGGACGCGGAGCAGGTCGCCCACCTGCACCTGTTCGGCAGGGATGATGCTCTCCTGCCCGTCCCGCAGGAGCCGGGCGGTCTGGGGCGTCAGATGCACCAGCTTCTCTATGCCCGCGCGGGCCCGGGCCACGGTCAGTTCCTCCAGCAGGCCGCCCAGCTGCATGATGAAGGCCACCTCGCCGGCGGCAAAGTCCTCGCCGATGGCCACCGAGGCGATCAGGGCCAGGGACACCAGCACATCCGCCTTGATGTCAAAGGCGGTGACCAGTCCGATGACGGCCTCCAGAATGATGGGGATACCGCACAGGATAATAGCGATCCACGCTATGTCAAAGGGAAAGGGCTGGACGCCGAACAGGCTCAACAATACGGCGGCCCCGGAGACGGCCAGCAGCGTAATGTCCTTTTTGATGCCGCCCAGTTCCAGCAGCTGCTCCAGTTTTTCCATGAGTAATTTCATAACACGCCCTCCTTATACCATACGGGGTATAGGTACATTATACCCATATGGGTATAATGTGTCAAGAAAAAAGGCAGCCCGCCGGGCTGCCTTTCCGTCGTATCAACTCATGTTGGAGAACCGCTCCACCGCCTTGGTAAAGCTCTCGATGGTCTTGTCCGCGTCCCCATGCTGGATGCCGTCCCGGACGCAGTGCTGGATGTGGCCTTCCAGAACTACCTTGCCACACCCGTGGAGGGCGGACTTGGCCGCGTTGATCTGGGCCAGGATATCTTCACAGGGGATGTCCTCGTCGATCATCCGGTCAATGGCCTGCACCTGCCCGATGATCTTTTTCAGCCTGCGGTGCAGGTTGTCTGCGTCCATGCATTGTCTCACTGTCATTCCCTCCATACCATTCAGGGTATGAATAGATTATATGCACGCAATCCCCGTTTGTCAATCGGTGCAGTCAGATACATCCTTCCGGAAAAACGCTATCAGAAAGAATTTGAATAAAGTATCTTGACATTTGGGTGAGCCGGAGATATTATAACAGTGTTATATAACGCTGTTACAAGGAGGTGCCCCCTGTGGAAGAAAAGTCTACCGCCACTCTGAAGAAGATCCAGAAGGCCGCAATGGCCGAGTTTCTGGATAAGGGCTTTCTGGGGGCCTCCCTGCGGCAGATCGTGAAGAACGCGGGGGTGACCACCGGGGCCTTCTACGGCTACTTCTCCAGCAAGGAGGCCCTGTTCGCCTCCATTGTAGAGTCCCACGCCGCCGCCCTCATGGGGAAGTTCATGGAAGCCCAGACCTCCTTCGCCGAGCTGCCCGAGGAAGAGCAGCCGGAGCACATGGGGGTGGAATCGAGCAGCTGCGTCCACTGGATGGTGGACTACATCTGCGCCCACCGGGAGCCGGTGAAGCTGCTGCTGTGCCGGGCGGAAGGCACCAGCTATGAACACTTCGTCCACAACATGGTAGAGGTCGAGGTGGAGTACACCCATCAGTACATGGAGGTGCTCCGCCGCCTGGGCCGGGATATCCCGACGCTCGACAAATCCCTGTGCCATATCATTGCCAGCGGCATGTTCAATGGCATCTTTGAGATCGTGATCCACGATATGCCGCGGGATCAGGCCCTGCGGGACGTGGATCAGCTCCGGGACTTCTATACCGCCGGATGGCTGAAATTGATGGGGGCATGACCCCTGTCTTTTTTGGATATAAGTTAGCAATAACTAACCATTTCAATAAGGAGGGATCCCTTGAACCAAAAGAAACCGAGCAGCCTTGCCCGCATCCTGGGCTATGCGGGCGGGCACAAAAAACTGACGATCCTGGGCTGTATCCTGTCCGCCCTGTCGGCGGTGCTGGGGCTGGTGCCGTACCTTTGTGTCTGGCTGGCAGCCAGGAGCGTGCTGGATACCTGGCCCGGCCTGGGCGGAGCCGGGGACCTGGGGCGCTGGGGCTGGATGGCGGTATGGTTT
>DWXY01000053.1 GCA_019118935.1 Candidatus Oscillibacter pullicola | reverse complement strand
GGAGGGAACGGCCCGATGAACCCACGGCAACCTGCTTATGACAAGGTGCCAAATCCGGCGGTGATCGACAGATGAGGAGCAAGCAACCAATCCGTTTGTGCGTTTCGCCGTCGAAACGCACATTTTTTTCGCCGCTTGATAGGGCTGGTGTTTAGAAAGGAACCTGTACTATGGCAAGACACTATCTCTTCACCTCCGAATCCGTGACGGAGGGCCACCCCGACAAGGTCTGCGACCAGATCTCCGACGCCGTCCTGGACGCCATTCTGGAGCAGGACCCCCAGGGCCGCGTGGCCTGCGAGACCACCGCCTGCACCGGATTGATCCACGTGATGGGGGAGATCACCACCAGCTGCTATGTGGACATCGCCCACATCGCCCGGGAGGTGGTTCGGGACATCGGCTATGACCGGGGCAAGTACGGCTTTGACTGCGACACCTGTGCTGTGATCACCTCCATCGACGAGCAGTCCGCCGACATCGCCCTGGGCGTGGACAAATCCCTGGAGAGCAAGGAGGGCACCGACAGCGAGCTGAGCAACGGCGCCGGCGACCAGGGCATGATGTTCGGCTACGCCTGCGACGAGACGCCGGAACTGATGCCCCTGCCCCTGTCCCTGGCCCAGAAGCTGTGCAAGCGCATGGCGGAGGTCCGCAAGAGCGGCCAGGTGCCCTATATGCGGCCCGACGGAAAGAGCCAGGTCACCGTGGAGTATGACGAGTTGGGCCGCCCCGTCCGGGTGGACACAGTAGTCATCTCCACCCAGCACGACCCCGACGTTTCCCTGGAGCAGATCCGGAAGGACATGATCGAGCAGGTGGCCAAGGCCGTGATCCCCGCGGACATGCTGGATGAGAACACAAAGTATTACGTGAACCCCACCGGCCGTTTCGTCAAGGGCGGCCCGGCGGCGGATTCCGGCCTCACCGGCCGGAAGATCATCGTGGACACCTACGGCGGCAGCGCCCCCCACGGCGGCGGCTGCTTCTCCGGCAAGGATCCCACCAAGGTGGACCGCTCCGCGGCCTACGCCGCCCGTTACGTGGCCAAGAACATCGTGGCTGCGGGCCTTGCCCGCCGCTGCCAGGTGCAGCTGGCCTACGCCATCGGCGTGGCCCAGCCGGTGAGTGTGCTGGTGGACACCTTCGGCACCGGCACGGTGGGGGACGACAAGCTGGAGGCCGCCGTCCGCAAGGTGTTTGACCTGCGGCCCACGGCCATCATCCGGGACCTGGACCTGCGCAAGCCCATCTACCGCAAGCTGGCGGCCTACGGCCACATGGGCCGGGAGGACCTGGGCGTGACCTGGGAAAAGACGGACCGCACGGAGGCTCTGAAGGCCGCCGCGGCGGAGGCATGAGTCTTCCCCACAACCAAATCAGACGGTATGATGCAAGCGGCGCCGCTGATTTTCAGCGGCGCCGCTTTTTCTCCTCAAAGCTCCATGGACAAATACACCATGTCCGACAAAAGCCGCCCTCCTTCGTAAATGGGATGGTCGTAAAATTGAAGGAAGAAATTGGGGACCCGGTGGCTCTCCCGGAACCCGCAGGCCCGGTAGAAGGGGAGGGTGAGGGGACTGTCCCCGGTGCCCACCAGGAGGCGTGTCCCTCCGGCGGTCCGGCAGGCGTCGGCCACATGCCCCACCATGGCCCGGCCGTAGCCCCGGCGCTGAAAGGCCGGTTCCACGGCCAGATTCTTGATCTCGAACACGCCCGGCGCCTCCTCCGTCACCACGCACACGGCGCGAAGCCCGCCGTCGTACAGCGCCAGCAGCGTTCCGCGGTCCAGATAGCGGTCGATCATATTCTCCTGTTCATCACCCAGCAGCAGGAGGGGGAGAAAGTCCCGCCTGCCCGACTCGATCCTGCGAATGTCCATGCCTGCGCCTCCCTGCCTGTAATACGAATAGAAGACCACATCTCTTCCGGATTGTCAAGCCGGGAGTGTCTCGAATTGTCTAAAAGAGTCCGAATTTGTCGAATATATTTCAAAAACCTGGAATCTTTGATATGCTGTGTATGAATTCAGAGGGGAGGAGACGGTTTCGGATGGATGAAGATATCCTGCGGGCGGTGGAAAAAATCAGCGGGAAACTGAGCCGGGACTGCTATTACGATCTTTGCTGCCTTGTCAAGGCTGCCGTCCCCCGTATGCCGGGCACCTTCTCCATGGAGACCCTGTATCCGGAGGCGCAGAGATACAGCGAAAAGGAAAAGGACACCCTGGCGAAGGCCCTCTCCCGGGCGGCGGAGGACATCTGGGACTGCGGGGACCGGGCGGAGCTGCAAAAGCTCTTCCAACGCGTGCTGCGGGAAAAGCCCACGCCGAAGGACTTGGTCCGGGCGCTGGCCCTGTCGGTCTGGCGCCAGCGGAAGGCGGTGCGGCCGCAGGTGCGCTATCAGTTGCTGGAGAGCCGGCATCCCCGGCGATTCGGATTCAGCGGCGAGTCCTGGGAGCCGGAGTGCCATCTGGTGGTCCTGCTGCCTGGAAGAGAGCAGTCGGAGGTGGAGCGGCTGGTGCGCGGACTGAATCAGCGACAGATCCCCATTCAGGAGGCGGAGGAGCGCTTTCTGAATGGAGAGGACCTGCTGCCGGTCCCTTGAACAGAGGAGGGGCCTCCCATCGGGAGGCCCCTCCTCTGCTTTGCGCCGAATGTGTTACAGGAACTGCTTCATCTGGGCGGCGTTGGCCTCCTCGGTGTGCAGCAGCCGCTCCGCGAGATTTCGGATCTCACGGTTTCCGCCGGCGTAGTCCCCCAGGTGCCGGGTGCTTTTGGTGGCGCCCATGGTGTTCCCCTGGATGACCATCTCCGCGATGTTGGATGCAGAGGGGTCTGCCAGCGTTTTGAAGGTGGACATGACCTCTGCGGACACCTTGGCCAGGAGACCCGGGTCCCTGGGCTCCTCTCCCAGAGACCGGAGCAGGCGCTCCGCCTGGTCCGCAATCTGGCGGTACTCGGCGCCCTGCTGGCTCAGAACCCGCCGCAGGCTGTCATCCCGGACCTGCCCGTCCAGGCTGTTCAGGCCCTCAATGCCCATCTCCGCCGTCTCATGGACGTATTGGAGCAGCTCGATATCGTTCATATTGGATCACCTCGCTCCTAGTATGCCCGGCTTTTCCGGGAAAAGACGTTGACCTTCCCGGGGAAATCGGGTACAATAGCTCCGTATGAGAGCCCCAGATTCTGGGGAGGGCGCCGGAGTTTCCGCGCCGCAGACTGAAGAGAGGCGCCGCAGGGCGCAAGGAGGCCGTCTATGCCCAGCATTTCCGTCATTGTGCCTGTCTATCAGGCGGAGAAATTTCTCAGAGACTGCGTGGAGAGCGTGCGGCGGCAGACCTTTTCCGACTGGGAGCTGCTGCTGGTGGATGACGGCTGCACCGACGGCTCCCCGGCCCTCTGCGACGAGCTGGCCCGGGAGGATGACCGCATCCGGGTGTTCCACAAGGAGCGCAACAGCGGCGTCAGCGAGACCCGGAATGTCGGCCTGGACCATGTCCGGGGGACCTGCATCGCCTTTCTGGATTCCGACGACCAGTACGAGCCCCAGTGCCTGGAGACGCTGTGGAACCTGCGGGAGCGGGCCGGGGCGGACACCGCCGCCTGCGCCCACCTGAATCTGTGGCCCGACGGCAGCGAGACGCCGGAGCCGGTGCTGCCCGCCGGGATCTACGACGCGGACGCCATCCGGGAGAAGATCGTCAATCCCCTGCTGGGGGACCGGCTGGCCCAGCCGGTGTTCAATGGATTCATCTGGCGCTATCTCTTCTCCGCTGAGATTTTTGACAGGCTCCACCTCCGCTATGAGGGTGCCTATCTGGAGGACGAGCTGTTCCTGATGGAGTATTTCTGCAACGCCCGGCGCTTGGCGGTGACGGAGACGCCCCTGTACCGCTATCTCCAGAACCCGGCCTCCGCCACCCACAAGTATATGAAGGACTTCCAGCAGGTCTTCGGCCGCTTCATGGAGCGGAAGGAGGACCTGGCCGCCCGGTACGGCCTGACGCCGGACCGTCCCCAGTGGCGGGAGAACTCCAACTGGGCCGGGCTGCTGATCGCCATCGGCAACGAGTACGCCACCGGCAATTCCAAGACCCTCCGCCAGCGGCAGGAGACCATCCGGGCCCTGTGCGCGCGGCCGGATATGGCCCGCGCCATCCGGACCCTGGCGCCCGCTGGTATGAGCCGCAACAAGCAGCTGGCGGCAAAGCTGGTGCGGGGAGGCCATTTCTGGCTGCTCTCCCAGCTGTACCGGATCAAAAACCGCATCTGAAGAAACGAGGTTTCCCTGCATGAGCATTCTCCGCGAAAGCTATCTGTATCACCTCTGGGCGGTGCTGTGCGCCGTCTACTGCGACAGCGCCGTCCACCGCTGCCTGGTGCGCATGGGCGCCTGGTGCAACCGCCAGATCGACGAGAGCCGTGTCCTCCGGGTCCTGTGCCGGGAGGGGGCGGCGGCCCGGGCCTGGGAGGGGAGCTTCCTCTGCCGGCTGCTGACGGGCCTCGTCAATCTGCCTGCCTGGCTGCTCCACAAGCTGTATCTTGCCCTGCGGGCCACGTTTGACGACAGCTTCTTCTCCCGTCTGGCCTTTGAGATGGGACATGAGACCGCCGTCGCCCAGTCCTGGCTCATCATGCTGCTGTGGGTGATCCCCTTCTCCCATTGGAACAACGCGTACAGCATGCTGGGCTTTGCCGCCCTGCTGGTGCTGTTCTATGCCGGGGCCATGTCCCGGCAGGACTTCCGGCTGGACGTGAAGCGCATCGGCTTCTATCCGGTGGTGCTGTTCGGGTCCATGTTCCTGGCGGTGCTGTTCTCCTATGAGCCCTCCGCCTCCTTCCGCTTCCTGCTCTACCATATCTCCGCAGCTCTGTGCGTGCTGGTGACGGTCAGCGCCGTCCGGGGCACGGAGGATTTGAAGCGGCTGGCCGCCGGCGGCGGGGTCTGCGTTCTGGTGTCCTCTCTCTACGGCGTGTACCAGCGGATCCAGGGCGTGGAGGTCAACGAGTCCTATGTGGACCTGGAGGTCAACGCCGGTATGCCCGGCCGGGTGGAGTCCTATTTCGACAACCCCAACACCTTCGCGGAGGTGCTGATCCTCCTGCTGCCCCTGGTGCTGGCGCTGATCCTCTGCTCCAAGCGGCCCATCTCCCGCCTGGCGGCCTGTGGCACCTTTGCCGTGGGACTGATCGCCCTGGGCATGACCTACTCCCGGGCCAGCTGGGTGGGCGGGGCCTGCGCCATGGTGGTGCTGGTGTTTTTGTGGAAGCCCAAGCTGCTCCCTGCCTTTGCGGTGCTGTGCGTGGTGGCGATCCCCTTCCTGCCGGACACCATCTGGAACCGCATCCTCACCATCTTCAGCCCGGCGGATACGTCCACCGCCAGCCGCATCCCCCTGTATCAGGCGGCACTGGAGGTCATCCGGACCTCTCCCGTCTCCGGCGCGGGACTTGGAACCGCCGCCGTGCAGGACTACATCAGCGACTTCAACCTCTACCACGCAGAAGCGCCCTTCGTCCACGCCCACAACTTCTATCTGCAGGTGTGGATCGAGGCGGGACTTCTCGGCTTTTTGGGGTTTGTGGGATCCATGCTGTGGAACATCAAGAAGGCGGCCCACACGGTCCGGCACTGCGCCCCCTCCGCCGCCCGCACCATTACCTGCGCCGGCGCGGCGGCCCTGTGCGGCGCCATGGTCTGCGGCCTGGCGGATTACCTGTGGAACTATCCCCGGGTGATGTGCATTTTCTGGTTCGTATTTGCCCTGACGATCGCGGGGATCAAGGTCTGCCGCCGAGAGACGGAGGCGGCCTGATGGAGGAGAGAAACTGCCCGATGGAAGACCCATTCGCGTTTTTGACCCTGGACTTTCTGAAGAAGTCGGAGATTTTCCCCGGCTCTCTCGGCACCTTCCGATACCGCTTCCAGCGGACGGGAAAGGTGAACGACGGCACCATCCAGGCCTGGGTCTATGAGAATATCTGTTTTGAAAAGGCCAGGCACATTGAGACGGAGACCTTCCCCTGGACGGAGGAGGGCATGGCATCCCTGCGCTCCTGGCTGAACGAGCGTCTGCGGGAGCGGGGAAGCGAACCCTACCGGGTCTGGGGGGGCCAGTAAAAAAACAACAGCATACAGTACGGCAGCCCGCGGAGGAATTCTCCGCGGGCTGCCTTTTTGCGCAATTCGAGACCTTTTTGGAAAACATCTCCATAGGCAGAACATATCCGGCGCTGTTTTGGGTATGCTTACAAAAAATACCCGCGTCTGTGCGGGCGAATTGGGAGGAGTCAAAATGGAAGAGATCGCGCTCGCAGGGCAGTCCATCGCTGCGTTTCGGGAGTTTCTGGTGGAAAACGAGAAGGCCCGTGCCACAGTGGAAAAATACGCGCAGGAGGCGGAACGGCTGCGATTGTTTCTGGACGGCGCTCCGGTGACCAAGGCGGGTGTTCTGGCGTACCGGGAGCGCCTGCAGCAGCAGTACACGGCCCTGACGGTCAACAACAAGCTCTCCGCCGTGAACGCGTACCTGCGGTTCTGCGGAGCGGAGTACTGCGAGGTGAAGCTGCTGAAGGTCCAGCGGCGGGCGTTCCGGGAGGAGCAGCGGGACCTGACGGAGTCGGAGTACCGCCGGCTGCTCTCCACCGCCAAGGGGCGCAAGGACCAGCGTCTGTACCACGTGATGCTGACGATCTGCGCCACCGGCATCCGGGTGAGCGAACTGCGCTTTATCACAGCGGAGGCCTTGCGGGCAGGCCGGGCGGAGATCCGGCTGAAGGGAAAGTGCCGGACCGTCCTGCTGCCGCGGGAACTGGCGGAACGCCTGCGGCAGTATGCCGGGGAGCGGGATATCCGGGAAGGTCCCCTGTTCTGCACCCGCACCGGGCAGCCCCTGGACCGCAGCAACATCTGGCATGAGATGAAAGCCCTCTGCCGGGAGGCCGGCGTGATGCCGGAGAAGGTGTTTCCCCACAATCTGCGGCACCTGTTCGCCAAATGCTTTTACGAACAGGAGAAGGACCTGGCGCACCTGGCAGACCTTCTGGGCCATTCCTCCATTGAGACGACCCGGATTTATGTGGCGGTGAGCGCCAGGGCCCATGAACAGATTCTGGAAAAAATGCGGCTGATTGTCTAACAACAAAATAATGATTCCGTTGTACCGTTGCCCCTGAGCTGAAGCGAGGCGTCGGAACACAGAGAGCCGTTTCGTGTCGAAATGGCTCTCTTGCTTTTTCACCGCAAAATTGGATTTCCAAAAAAATCCAACCTCTAAAGAAAGCCATTGCTTTTGCGTTTTTTTTGTTTTATACTAACTATATTCTAAGATATGTAGTAGTGAG
>DWXY01000052.1 GCA_019118935.1 Candidatus Oscillibacter pullicola | reverse complement strand
GAAATCAGTCGGTTTTCTATGTTTTATCCAATTTATAATTCAATTTTATATGCAAAATTACTATCTAATTAGAGTCCAACCATATACCTTTTTCCACAACCTCCCATGCCGTATGGTCCGTGTGGAGCAGGTGGTGGGACTTCTTCCCCAGCGGCCGCTCCAGGAACTCCTGGTAGAGGGTCTGGATCTCCGGATTCTCATGGGAGAAGCGGATAGGGGCCTTCTGATCCAGCTTCCACAGGGCGTCGCCCCGCTTCCCGGCCAGCTCTTCCCCGTCGTGGATGGGCTGGCCGCCGCCTCCGGCGCAGCCGCCGGGGCAGGCCATCACCTCCACGAAGTCGTAGCGGCTCTGCCCGCTCTCCAGGGACTTCATCAGCTTCCGGGTGTTCCCCAGCCCGGAGACCACCGCCACCCGGATCTCCCCGGCGCCAGGAATTGAAAAGACGGCTTCCTTCCACGGCTTGTTTCCCCGGATGGCTGTGAACGCGTCCGGGTCCGGGTTCTCCCCAGTGACGAGATAGTAGGCTGAGCGAAGGGCCGCGTCCATCACACCGCCGGTGGCGCCGAAGACAACTGCCGCCCCGGTGCCGGTCCCCAGGGGGCTGTCGAAGGCCTCCTCCGGCAGGTCTCCCGGCTGGATGTTGTCGCTGCGGAACAGCCGGTCCATCTCCCGGGTGGTCAGCACCGCGTCCACGTCCGGATCGCCGCAGGCGTCCCGCATGGTGGGCAGCGCGCACTCGCTCTTCTTCGCCATGCAGGGCATGATGGACACCACGAACATCCGGTGGGGATCGACGCCGATCTTCTCCGCAAAGTACGTCTTTGCCACCGCGCCGAACATCTGCTGGGGCGATTTCGCCGTGGACAGGCAGTCCACATAGTTTGGGAACTGGGACTTGAGGAAGCGCACCCAGCCGGGGCAGCAGGAGGTGAACATGGGCCAGTGGTAGCGGTCCCGATGGGTGAACCGCTCCAGGAATTCACTGCCCTCCTCCATGATGGTCAGGTCCGCGGAGAAATTGGTGTCAAAGACATAGTCGAAGCCCAACCGCCGCAGGGCCGCCACCATCTTCCCCGTGGCCGCCTTCTTCCCGGTCAGGCCGAAGGACTCCGCCCAGGCCACCCGCACCGCCGGCGCGATCTGCACCACCGTGGTGATCTCCGGGTCCGCCAGGGCATCCAGCACCTTCACCGTGTCGTCCCGGGCCGTCAGGGCGCCGGTGGGACAATGGGTGACGCACTGGCCGCAGAAGGTGCAGTCCGAGGTCTTCAGGGTGCGGTTGCCGGAGACGTCCACCGTAGTCCGGGAGCCGGTGCCCGCCAGGTCCCAGATCCCCATGGTCTGGACCTTCTCGCAGATCTGGACGCAGCGCATACACTTGATGCACTTGCTGGCCTGCCGGACCAGCGGCGTGGAGGTATCCGTATACCCCTTGGCCACATGGACGTGGTAGGGCATCTCGTGGATATTCAGGTCGTTGGCCAGTTTCTGCAGCGGACAGTTGCCGCTGCGGATACAGGTGGAGCAATAGCTGGCATGCTGGCTCAGCAGCAGCTCCATATTGATCCGACGGGCCTTCCGGACCTTGGGGGTGTTGGTGTGGACCACCAGCCCCTCCTCCACCGGGGTGTCACAGGCGGCGGCCAGCCGGTCGCTGCCCTCCACCTCCACCACGCACATCCGGCAGGCGGCGATTTCGTTGATGTCTTTCAGATAGCAGAGGGTCGGAATTTTGATTCCGGCTTTCTCCGCCGCCTCCAGGATTGTTGTCCCCGCCGGGACCTGGACCGTCTGTCCATTGATCGTCAGTGTCACCATTTCTCCTCACGCCCCCCTTTGAACACGCCGTAGCCGAAGTGATCGCACCGCAGGCAGCGGGCGGACTCCCGTTGGGCCTCCTCCAAGGTCATGCCGCACTCGATGCACTGGAAGTCCCCCTTCCGCTCTCCGGCCTCCCGCTCCGTGGTGCTCACTCGCCCCCGGGGCGTAAAGTCCGACAGGTGCGGCGCGGGGATCTCCACTTCCGCCTCGATGGTGTGGCAATAGCCCAGGTACTCGTCGATGTTGGCGGCAGCCACCTTGCCCGCCGCGATGGCCCGGATGACGGTGGCGGGGCCGGTGACGCAGTCACCGCCCGCGAACACGCCCTCCATGTCCGACAGATGGGTTCCGCTGTCAGCCAGGATCGTCCCGCCACGCTGGATCTTGATGCCGGACTGCTCGAAGCCGTGGGTCTCGATGCCCTGGCCGATGGCCACGATGATGATGTCCGCCGGGACCCGAAGTTCTGGCTGGTCCGCGCCGTTGGGGCTGGGGCGGCCGTTTTTGTCTGCCTGCCCGATGATCTGCGGCTGGGTCCAGAGGGCCGTCACATGGCCGTCCGGGCCGCTCTCGATCCGCACCGGGGCCTGGAGGGTCAGCAGCTCCGCCCCCTCCGCCACAGCGCCCTCCACCTCCTCCGGCAGAGCGGTCATGTCCTCCTGCCGGCGGCGATAGACGCAGGTCACCTTGTCCGCGCCCAGGCGGATCGAGCTGCGGGTCACGTCCATGGCCACGTTCCCGCCGCCGATGACCACCACCTGTTTTCCGTGGAAGTCCGGCTGGTCCCCGTCGCCGATCTGCCGCAGCAGCTCCACGGCGGAGATGACGCCCTGGCTGTCCTCCCCGGGAATGCCCGTTCGCTTGTCCGTGTGGGCACCGATGGAGATGTACAGGCAATCGTATTGCTTCTTCAGCTCCTGGAAGGTGATTTCCTCACCCACCTCCACCTCGGTGTGGACCGTGATCCCCAGGGAGAGGATGGAGGCGATCTCCGCGTCCAGCAGCTCCCGGGGGAAGCGGTAGCTGGGGATGCCGTAGCGGAGCATCCCGCCCAGCTGCTTGCGCTGCTCATAGATGGTGACCTGGTGGCCCATCAGGGCCAGATAGTAGGCGGCGGAGAGTCCGCCGGGGCCGCCGCCGATGACGGCGACCGTTTTTCCGGTGGGTTTCGCCTTGGGCGGATTTGGCACCTTCCCGGCGTGGTCCACGGCGAACCGCTTCAGGCCCCGGATGTTGATGGCGTCGTCCACCATCTGCCGGCGGCAACGGGCCTCGCAGGGGTGCTCGCAGATGTAGGCGCAGGCTGTGGGGAAGGGATTGTCCTTCCGAATGAGGCGGACTGCGTCGGCATAGCGCCCCTCCCGCACCAGGGAGATATAGCCGGGGATATCCACCCCGGCGGGGCACAGGGCCACACAGGGGACGGGATTCTTCAAACTGCCCAGGCAGCGGTGGCGGAGGATGTGTTCCTCATAGTCGTCCCGGAAGCCGTGGAGGCCCGTCAGCACCAGCTGGGCGGCGTTGACGCCGATGGCGCAGTCCGCGGAGGCCACGATTACCTCCGCCGTGTCCTCGATCAGCTGGAGGATGTCCAGGGACGGCCGTCCGTCCAGGACCTCGTGGAGCAGGTCCGACAGCTGTCCCAGGCCCACCCGGCAGGGCACGCATTTCCCGCAGGTCTGGGCATGGCAGAGGTTCAGAAAGTTCAGCGCCATATCAATAGGGCACAGGCCCGGCGGGCTGGCCTCGATCCGGTGCTCCATGCTGCGGTACAGATGTTCCACCACCATCTGGGCCTTGCTGGGGGTTTTAATATCCAATCGGCTCATGCAAGATCACTCCTGTTGATAAAATCCGCAAAATTTTCGATTGCAACTGCTAAGTCGATCTCGTCAGCCACTTTAAATCATAGGGCTCAAACACGGCCTTTCCATAGGCATCCACATCCAGGGGCGTGCCGTCCCAGTCGGAGTGGATGTCACCTGTCTGCTTAATGAGGATGTCATAGAGGATGTCGTAGGTGACACCGTCCTTGGGATCTGTCTCCACGATGGTGGAGTAGGGTAGTGTCTTGTGATACATCAATTCCATGCCCTTATAGTCGAAGTGGAAGCCGCAACGCATCCGGCAGCCGTCAAGCCCCGTGTACTTGGCCACCCGCTTGAGATCGCGGAGGATCTTGTCGTTCTCCTCATCATACAGGTTCTCCTGAGTGGTGGCGGTGTAGTCGAAGCGAAACTGAATGGAGGCTCCGGGGATCTTCCGAAACCGCTCCAGATAGGGCACCAACTGATCCACCGGATAGT
>DWXY01000051.1 GCA_019118935.1 Candidatus Oscillibacter pullicola | reverse complement strand
CCAGTTTTATTAATTTTTTCATCGTACAGGTTTCATTAATCGTTCGTTATATTATTTTTTCTATCTGATAATTATTGCGTTCCGGGGCGTTGCGTGAAATCAGTTCGCCAAGAAATCCATGACGATCCGGTTACAAATGATTGCAATCCGGCGCGGAAATTCCTATAATAGGCACCAGAAAAACCATGTGGAACACAGGAGGTCACGGCCATGAAACTGACGACGGCGGCGCAGATGAAGGAGCTGGACCGGCAGGCCATTGAAGAGCGGGGCATTCCCTCCCTCGACCTGATGGAGCGGGCGGCGGCAGGCGTGGCGGAGGCGGCGCTGGCGCTGCTGCCCCAGCGGCCGGGGAAATGCCGGGGGGCGGCCTTGTGCGGCGCGGGCAACAACGGCGGCGACGGCATCGCCGCGGCCCGGCTGCTGTTTTTGAAGGGCTTGAAGGTCCGGGCGTTCCTGGTGGGGGACTATGAGAAGCTGACGCCGGACGCCCTGGAGGAGACCCGCCGCCTCAGCGAGTGCGGCGTGGAGCTGGAGCGGTTCGATCCGGCGGACGAAAGCCAGCGGGCCTGGGTGCTGGGGTGCGACGTGGTGGTCGACGCCCTCTTCGGGGTGGGCCTCTCCCGGCCCATCGGGGCGGGCACGCCCTTTGCCGCGGCGGTGGACTGGATGAATGAGAGCAGGGCTGCCGTGGTGGCGGCGGATATTGCCAGCGGCGTGGCGGCGGACACCGGCGCCGTGCTGGGCCGTGCGGTCCGGGCGGACCGCACTGTCACCTTCACCCTGCCCAAGGTCGGCCAGGCAGTTGGGCAGGGGGCCGTCCTCTCCGGGAACGTGGAGGTCCGGGACATCGGCATCCCGGCGGATCTGGTCCGGGGTCTTGTCTGCCGGGCCCAGACGGTGGAGCGGGACTTTGCCCGCGCGGCCCTGCCGCCCCGGAGGGCGGACGGCCACAAGGGGACCTTCGGCAAGGTGCTGATCATCGGCGGCGCAGTGGGCTATACCGGCGCGCCCTTGCTCACCGCCGCGGCGGCGGTGCGGACCGGGTGCGGGCTGGTGTTCCTGGGGGTGCCGGAGACCATCTGGCCGGTGGAGGCGGCCAAGTGCGTCTCCGCCATGCCATTCCCTCTGCCGGACAAGCATGGGAGGTTCTCTCCCAAGGCGAAAGAGGAAATCCTGGAGCGGGCTGCCGGCTGCGATGCGGTGGCCCTGGGTCCCGGACTGGGCCGGGGGGACGGCGTCACGGAACTGGTGCTGGATCTGCTGCGGGAGATCCAGCAGCCGGTGGTGCTGGATGCCGACGGCATAAACGCCCTGGCAGGACATATAGATGTACTGGACGCCCGGCGGGACCGGATCACGGTGCTGACGCCCCACGACGGGGAGTTCGCCCGCATCGGTGGCGACCTCACCGGCGGCGACCTCACCGGCGGCGACCGGGTGGGAGCGGCCCGGGCCTTTGGGGCGGCCCACGGCTGCGTCTTGGTGCTGAAGGGCCACCGGACCCTCACCGCCGCCCCGGCGGGGAACGTACTGGTGAACACCACCGGTAATTCCGGCCTGGCCAAGGGCGGCAGCGGCGACGTGCTGACAGGGATCATCGCCTCCATGCTGGCTCAGGGGGCGACGGCCGTCCAGGCGGCGGCGGTCGGCGTGTGGCTCCACGGCCGGGCTGGGGACTTGGCGGCGGAGCGCCTGACGCCCTACGGTATGACGCCGGAGGACGTGGTGTCGTCGCTGCCGGCGGCCATCGGGGAGATCCTATAAAAGACGGAGGTTTTTGCGGTGCGCAGATGGGCTTGCGTACCAATGATGACCCTGTGCCTGCTGCTGACGGCCTGCGGCGGCACGGGCGGAGAGGCGGGGGATGCGGCAGATGCCCGGATGCCCTATCGGAACATGGCGGGCTGCGTCATGGAGGCGGAGGTCTCCTGCACCCAGGACGGCGCGGCCTGGGAGGCCACGCTCCGGTGCGACTACGTGCCGGAGGGGGAGACCACTGTGGAGGTCCTGGCACCGGAGACCATCGCGGGCGTGAAGGCGGTGCTCTCCGACGGGGAAGTGGAGCTGGTGTACGAGGACCAGTGCCTGAACGCCGGGAACCTCAGCAGCCAGGAGGTGAGCCCCATGGCCTGCCTGCCCCAGCTGATGAGCGCCCTGCGGGATGGGTGGCTGCTGGAGGAGAACGAGGAGGACTGGCAGGAGACGCCCTGCCTCCGCCTGACGGTGGACCAGACCGGAGAGCAGAATGGGAAGATCCTCTCCACCCTCTGGCTGCGGCAGGAGGACGGCACGCCCCTCCGGGGGGAGATCGCCGTGGATGGGGAAATCATTTTGACGGCGGACTTTACGAGCTTTTCCTTTTATGATACAATAGAAAATCAGGAATGACTTCGGCGGGAGGGTTCCTCCCGCCGCTTCCATAGACTGACGGAGAAGGTGACCGACACATGGAGGAACCGGTTCTGAGACGGACCTGGGCGGAGATCGACCTGGACGCCCTGGGCCACAACTATCAGCAGGCCCGCAGAAAGATCGGGCCCAACGTGAAGTATCTGGGTGTGGTGAAGGCGGACGCCTATGGCCACGGGGCCATTCAGGTGTCCCGCAAGCTGGAGCAGCTGGGGGCGGACTATCTGGCGGTGTCCAGCCTGGACGAGGCGAAAGAACTCCGCCGGGCCGGCATTCAGGCGCCCATTCTGATCCTGGGCCACACGCCCCCGGCCATGGTGCCCCAGCTGATCGAGTACCGCATCACCCAGGCGGTGTCCGCCCTGGCCAAGGCGGAGGCGTACAGCGCCGCGGCCGTGGAGAGCGGCGGCACGCTGAAGGTCCACATCAAGGTGGACACCGGCATGTCCCGGCTGGGCTTCCTGGTGCGGGAGAGGCACTTTGACACGGGCGTGGAATCCATCGCCGCCGCCTGCGCCCTGCCGGGGCTGGAGGCGGAGGGCATCTTCACCCACTTCGCCGTCTCCGACGAGGATGACGGAGACAGTGAGGCCTATACGAGAGCGCAGTTCGACGTGTTCACCCGTGTGCTGGACGCATTGGCCGCAAGGGGCAGGACCTTTGCCATCCGCCACTGCGCCAACAGCGGCGCCCTGGCCCGGTATCCGGAGATGTACCTGGACATGGTGCGGCCGGGCATCGCCCTGTACGGCGTGGGCGCCGACGCGCAGCGGCTGGACCTGCGGCCGGTGATGAGCCTGAAGTCCAGCGTCTCCACCATCAAGACCTTTGACCCGGGCACGGACGTCAGCTACGGCCGGACGTTCCGCACCCAGGGAAGGACCCGGATCGGGGTGCTGCCCATCGGCTATGCGGACGGCTTCTTCCGGGGCCTCTCCAACCGGATGTCGGTGGTGACGGCCCAGGGCCCAGCCCCTCAGCGGGGCCGGATCTGCATGGACATGTCCATGATCGACCTGACGGGCCTGCCCGACGTCAAGGTGGGGGACGAGGTGGAGATCTTCGGCTGCCGCCAGCGGGTGGATGACCTGGCGGCCATTCTGAACACCATTCCCTACGAGCTGACCTGCGCGGTGAGCAAGCGGGTGCCGCGGGTGTATATCGAGGGCGGCAAAATCGTGGAGCGGAGCCTACGGCTGCTGTGAGCGCAGGGCAGCGAGCCGCCGCAGGTGCGGCGCCCAAGCGTTTTGCCGCGTGCGGCAAAACCTTGGGGAGGGCGGGCTCTGCCTGGCCGACCAAAATGAGATCGGGGTCCCCGCCGCGCCGCGCGCGGTGGGGTCTGACCTGCGCGGTGAGCAAGCGGGTGCCGCGGGTGTATATCGAGGGCGGCAAAACCGTGGAGCGGAGCCTGCGGCTGCTGTGAGCGCAGGGCAGCGAGCCGCCGCAGGTGCGGCGTCCAAGCGTTTTGCCGGGTGCGGCAAAACCTTGGGGAGGGCGGGCTCTGCCTGGCCGACCAAAATGAGATCGGGGTCCCCGCCGCGCCGCGCGCGGTGCGGCCTGACCTGCGCGGTGAGCAAGCGGGTGCC
>DWXY01000050.1 GCA_019118935.1 Candidatus Oscillibacter pullicola | reverse complement strand
GCAAAAGTCCGAATAGACCTTAGGATAAGGATAATCTGCATCAAATAAAACCACGACGAATTAAATTTCCTATACAAAAAAGTTTAGAAATGGATTTAACTCGGCGAGTGGGAATAATTAGAATTTCAAACCCGCAGAGCCCATCAGATCGGGCTCTGCGGGTTTTTTGCGTTCCATCGACTGTACGAGCCAGATTTGCTAGCTATCTCTGAACAGCGGCAACAGGTGGGAAAGGGCCGTAAGCGGCCCGGCGCTTCTTTGACTCTGGCGTGCGGTAAGAAGCTGGAATTAAGAAATAATTAAAAGCTTTGCACAATTTGTTATGTTATACTGTGCACACCATCAATAAAATACCGTTAAATCAATAAACAGGAGGACCGTGTCATGGAACAAAAGCTGCCGGCTTACGAAGGCAATCTTATTTATGACTTTGAAGAAATGGACCCCCGCTACTGCGTAGAATTCCTAACGCCTTGCCCCAACCTGTCGCCAAATACTGCTGTCTATTTTGATGGATTTTTCTGGAATGAATGCGGCATTGTTTTTCAATATAATGATGGGGACAATTTCAATCCGCGCTCCTTCACGCTGAAGGTGGTCTTTCCCTGTACCATCAAAAGTATGCGGATGTTTGCGATGACAGTACATCAGGAAAATAAACTTTTTGACCTGCAGCATCGGTCTGCCGCAGCAAACTTGCCGCAGCCTATTTTTCACTTCTACCGGTGTAAATACTCCAATTACTATAATTGGTGTATGCAGCAGGGCTTTTTTGAGGGAGAAACTGATTTTTTTCACTATGTCATTGCCGCCGAGGACACATGGATCGATATTTTCTCTCAGGAACCGCCCAGAGTTTTCTGCCAGTATTTTGGAAAACATTTGGGCGACCAGGATTTGGATCAAGGTTATATTTTTAACGCCTTTTACGAATATACGGAAGAAGAATAAGCGATAAAACTTATTTTGAGGCAGTGGTCTTAATCAGTCTCAAATTGAGGGAATCTTTGATGGCAGCTATTTATGGCCTAAACTCCGTGCAATCTCTCGATTTGATCATGGTATTTTTACGATAAAACAGACCGTTCCAAATCAGCGGACAAAGCATCGATATAATTGCGAATATTTTATCTTTGACCCCCAAAATGTATTCTCCATCCGATTTTTATGGATATAACTGAAAAATAAGTGCCGTAGGGTCCCTTTTATCGGGATCCTGTGTTTTTGTTCAAGTGATTGCTGACACTCAGAATATGCCATCTTTTGCAGATTCTCCGCCAGCAAAGTTTTAATTTTTACTCGCTCTGGGCGGCACTTCCAAGTAAGGATCGTCGCCGGTCGAGATGGACGGCACTCAGCCTGAATCTTTATTTACTCCGTTCCCATACTGCGCCTTTCCTTTCTCCGGCCTGCTCAATGATGCCTCTTTCGGAACCGAACAGCCGCACAGGCTCCCGCTGCCAGCAGCAGAGCGCCTGCCGCCGCGCCCCAGGCCAGAAGGTTGACCGGGCGTTCCAGGACACAAAATGTAATTTTCTCCTGCCGGCTGGTCAGGAGGAGATACTGGCCGTCGATCTCGTGCTCCGCTTGGTTCCAGCCGTCCTCCCCCAGCACCCAGAGGGCATACCGTTTTCCGGAGTCCGGAAGCCGGTAGTGTACTGTGTAGGACACCTGCTCCAGGTCAGGGTCCTCCACCGCGACCGTATAGGCGGTACCTGTGTGCGTCTGTCCCCGGGCATCGGTCCAGGTCACATCCTCCGTTGTGTGGGAGACCTCCGCCCGGTTGCTGAAGCTGCCGTCCACCAGGATCTGCGGCAGCTCCCCTCCATCGGTCAAAGCGGAGGTATAGGGGGTATACACCGCCTCAAGGGTCTGGCTGGCAGTCAGATGGGTATAATCCAAATCCGGCCAGGCAGCGGAGTACCCCTTTTTCGCCGGGATCTCCGGCAGAGATTCCACCCCCTCCCCGTACTGGAAGGGGACCACAGCCACGGTGACCCCGTCGGCTACAAAGGTCAGCTCCAGCCGGGAAAACAGTGCCGGCACCCCCTCCGTGCTGCACAGAGTGTCAAAATCCACCGGTTCCGCCTTCCCGGCATAACTGATGCAGTCCAAAGCACCCAGGCTCTCGCTGGTGAATGTGTTGCCTGACACTGTGCCGCCGCCATCCACGTCTCCTGCCACGGCGCCCAGATAGGCGGAGCCCTCGTCGATGGTCACCAGCGTATGGCAGTTCACCAGGGTGGCCCCCAATCCGGCCACGCCGCCCACATAGTCCCCGCCGGACAGGCGGCACTTGCTCCAGCACTCCCGGATACTGCCCCAGGAGGCCCCGGCGATCCCGCCCACATAGTCGCCGTCGGAACTGGAGATTCCGCCATAATTTTCACAGCCGCTCACCCGGCCCAGGTCCATCAAGCCCACTACGCCTCCGGTATAGTCCTGTTTTCCAGTGATCTCCCCCGTATTGATGCAGGAGGCGACCACAGCTTTGGTCTGATACCGGAAGTCCAGAGAGCGGTCTCCCTCCTGGATCAGGTCGTCCTCCGGATCAAAGTCGTACTCGATGGCCATGGAGCCCACGATCCCGGCCACGTTGATATCGCCCTCCACAGTTCCGTCGTTCCAGGCGTCGGACAGATACCCCGTATCTGTGGTCTCAGGTGCTTCATCCGACACATCCTCAAACCGGTCCTCAAATTCCTCGTCAGAGCCATCCAGAATATCCCGCAGCAGGTCGGTAATGACGCCGAACTGCCGGTTGATGGCGTCCAAATCGTCCAGCAAAATGTCCGTGCTTCCGGACATGGACTCCCGCAGGGCGTTCCCGTCGTCCAGCAGGCCGGAGAAGATATCTCCCAGGGCGTCCCCCTGCTCCCGCAGGCCGTTGCTGATAGGGTGGATGGTAATGGTGGGCATCTCAGACAGCTCATGCAGTACATCGCAGAGGTCCTCACTGAGATCCGAGGTCAGAGAGGCCAGCTCCTCCATGGTATCGCCGGCCTTCTGCAGCCCATCCATAACGTCCCCGGCCTGCTCCAGCAGTTCCCGCAGCTGGCGGACGGCGTCTTCTCCGCTGTCCACACAGCGCTTCAACGCCCGCAGGGCGGAGGACAGGCTATCCCCGGCAGTCCGGGCCTCTTGGCGGGCGGCCTCCAACTCCCCGGTATCCACAGAGGGCAGCACCAGCTTCGCCGCAGCCGCTCCGATCTCCTGCACGGCTGTCTTGGCGTCTCCCAGGCTGGCATAGATGGCGGTCAATTCGGTCCGAAGCGCCTCAGCGGCGGTCTGGGCCGCCTCCGTGCCGGCCAATTCACCCAGCGCTTTCTCCACGTCCCCAGCCGCCTGCTCAGCAGCGGTTATCGCATCATTCAACTCATCCAGTTTTGTCTGCAAATTCTGTCCGGCTTCGGAGTCGCTTAAATCTCTCAGGATGCCGTCCACCTCTGTCTGTGCGTCAGAAAGCTGCCGGGACGCCGCCTGCAATCTGTTATAGGCGGCGGTCAGATCGGGCTCCTGCCCGGGGGCGACATCTACCAGCGCTTTGGCCAGCTCCGCGCCGGCCTCTCCAAATGCCTGACCGGCGGCCAGCAGATTTCCGGCGGCAGTTTGCAGATGCTCCAGAGTGTCCGGATCGTCCGCGCCGGTCCGGATCACCTGGGCGAGCGCGTCGCTGACCTCCCGCAGGCAGCCCGGCAGCGCGCCGCAGGCGGTCTGAAATGCCTCCAGCTTTTCCAAAAGCACATCCCACTCCGGCGTCCCCTGGAGCTCGCTCTCCGTCTCCTGCAGGATCTGCCGCATCCGCGCAAAGCAGTCGGCAATGTCTGAGAGCGCCGCAGACAGTTCAGAGACTGCCGTCTGAATCTCCGACAGGGCCGTTTCCACGTCCGGTTTGCCCAGTACGTTCCGCAGGTGGGTCAGGGCTGTTCTGAGGTGCTCCACAGAATCCCGGCCGTGCTGGGCGGCGGAGCCCAAATCCTCCATGGCGTCCTCAAACCGGTCCGCCGCATCGGGGGCCAGGCCGCCGGCCTCCCGAGCCTCGTCCATCACATCGTTCATCTGGCTGGCCAATTTCTCCATCAGATCCATCGCATCTGTGGCGTCGTCCAGGATGGGGGCCAGTTCATCCGTGAGCCAGGAGAGCCGGGCGGACAGGTCATTGATCTCGTCAATATTTTCATTGGCCCAGTCTGCGGCGGAGTCCATCAAATTGCTCATGGCCTCCTGGGCCTCCCCCGCCCGGTCAGAGATGGCCTTCATCCGCTCCGAGATCTCATCGGAGGCCCCGCGGACGTCGTCCCCTGTCTGGTCAATGAGGCCCCGCAGCGCATCCAATTCGTCCAGCAGGTCGCCCACCTGTCCCTCGTTGTAGAGCAGACGCACCTCCGGTACCAGCTGTCCGGCGATGCCGCCCACATCCTTCCGGCCCAAAATCGTCCCGGAATTGGTGCAGCCGTTCAGATAGCCGGACTGCCGCCCCACGATGCCGCCGATGTTGTATCCTACGTGGGCGTACCCAACCGCCCCGGTGTTGACGCAGCTTTGCAGGATGCCGGAGGAAAATCCGGTGATACCGCCGATATCGGTGCACACCGGCACATTCTCCGCGGCGTTGAGCTGGTCCTGATTCAGATTGTCCAGGTTCAGCTCCGCGTCCACCTCTGTGGTGTTGATGCTGCCGCTGTTCTCACACTGGACGATGGAGCCGTAGTTCTGCCCGGCGATGCCGCCCACATAGTGCTCCCCGGTGACAGAGCCGGAGAAGGAACAGTTAATGATCTGTCCCTGGGCCTCGTTGATGCCCGCGATCCCGCCGATGCTGTCCGCCCCGCTCACCGCCCCGGAAAACGTGCAGTTGGTGATGGTCCCCTGGTTCTCCCCCACCAGGCCGCCCAGGGTGTTTTTGCGGTCGGTGGGGGAGATGCTGCCTGTGACGTTGAGATCCCGCACGGCGCCGCTGGGCTGTATGTACCGGAACAGGCCCCGCACATTGCCGCTGCCCGTGAGGAACAGTCCGGAGACGGTGTGTCCCTGCCCCTCGAAGGTGCCGCCGAAAGTGGGGATGGGGACGAAGTCCGCGCCGGTCAGGTCGATGTCCGCCTCCAGATAGACCGTCTTCCCCTGGGACCAGCTGTCCAGAGTACAGTTCCGGGACAGCGCTGCCAGGTCCTCCGCCGTGCGGAGATAGATGGTATCGGCGCTCCCAGCCGCCAGAGCGGCGGGGGCAGCAAGGGAGAGGAGCAGAACCGCCGCCAGAAGGAGGCTCAGGAGTTTACTGATCTTCCGTTTCATTGTTGTTTGAAGCCTCCTTGGTCTGATAGTTTCCGGTCTCCAGCATGCCGGAGACGTCGCCGTAGATCACGCCCTGAATATGGGCGTCCACTACGCCGGAGATCCGGCCCCGGACCCGGCCGTTCACATAGACGGTGCCGTGGACCGTCCGGCTAACCTCCGGCACCTTGAGATTGAAGCGGGTCCGCTCCACAACCTGGTCCCCCAAAAACAGGATCTGGGGCAGGATGAACATGACCAGAAACATGGAGATCAACGTCCCCCGGCACAGGCACACCCCGATGCCCACGATGGCGGGCTCCGTGGTGATCCGGCCAATCAGAAAGCCCGCGGCGGACAGGATGCTCCCCGAGGTGAGCACCGTGGGGAAGGACAGATCCAGCGCCTGGATGATGGCCTCCCGCCGGGACATGTTCCCTTTCAGTTCGTTGTACCAGGAGGAGATGACGATGGCGTAGTCGATGTTGGCGCCCATCTGAATGGAGGTCACCACCAGATAGCTCATAAAGAAAATGGGCTGCCTGGTGATGCCGGGGAAGGAGAAATTGATCCAGATGCTGCCCTGGATCACCAGGATCAGCAGGAGGGGCAGCCCCACCGACTGGAAGGTGAACAACAGGACAATGATAACGAACACCACCGACAGCACGCTGATCATCACATTGTCTCGGGCGAAGGAGACGGACAGGTCGTAATCGCTGGTGGAGTCCCCCACAAGATAGACATGGTCTGCGTCATAGTACCGCTCCGCCTCCCGGTGGATGGTCTGGAGAAAGGCGAAGGTCTCCTCCCCCTCCTCGGGCAGATCCAGGCTGATCAGCATGCGGGTGTAGGTATCCCCCAAAAGCTGCTTCCGGGCGTCAGAGAGCTGCTGGTACAAGTCATCCAGATCGGCCTGCTGCTCCTCGTCCAGATTTACATAGCCCTCCTCTGCCTTGTCATAGGCAAAGAAAAACATATCCATCAGAGGGACCGCGTAGTCGTTCAGCCCGCCCACAATCCGGCCGTACTCCTCCCCCTCCGCCGCATAGGCGGTGTACAGCAGGCACACCAGATCATAGTCCAGATCCGTCATCTCAGAAAACTGCCGGGGCGTCAGGGAATCGGTGAGGGTATAGCCGTCTGTGACCTCCACGTTGGAGAGCCCCATGGCGTAGTCCACCTGGTCATAGCTCTCCAGCCGGTCCAGCAGAGCCTTTTCACTGGCGTAGTCGCCCTTCGGCACCAGCAGGGCCATGATGTTCTGGGTGCCGAAGGTCTCGTTTACCCGCCGCTCCGCGATCTGGGTCTCGTTCTGCCGGGCGGTCTCGATCTGGCTGTATCCGTACACATAGGGACACTGGTTGGACAGAAGAAAACCCGCCACAACGGCCACCACGAACAGGGGCGCCCCCACATAGCGCAGTTTCAGGGTGAGTTTGCCCCAGCGGTCAATTTTGGGGATAAAGCTGCGGTGCCGAGTCTTTTCCATGGCCTTGGAAAAGAGCATCAGCAGGCCCGGCATCAGAGTAAAAACGGACAGCATGCTGAACAAAATGGCTTTGATGAGAACGATTCCCATGTCAAAGCCGATTTGGAACTGCATGAACATCATGGCGGCCAGACCGGAGATGGTGGTCAGGCTGCTGGCGGAGATGGAGGGGATGGAGGCGCTGACCGCCGCAATGCAGGCCTCCCGGTCCCCGGCGTACTCCCGCTCCTCCAGAAAACGGTGGAGCATGATGATGGCGTAGTCGATGGCCAGGGCCAGCTGCAGCACCACGGTCACCGAGTTGGACACAAAAGAGATCTCTCCGAAGATGAAATTCGTCCCCAGGTTCAGCACCGCCGCCGCCACAAAGGTGAGCAGCAGCACCGGGATCTCCGCATAGGAGCGGGAAGTGAGCAGCAGCACCAGCACGATGATCACCGCCGCCACCGCCAGAATGATCCCCATCTCATTGGCCAGGGATGCGGCCTGGGAGTTTCCAACGGTGCTGTCGATGTAGTAGTCGTAGGGCTCCAGCAGATCCCGGATAGACGACAGGGCAGCCAGACTGACTTCGTCCTCTTCCTCCCCCTCAAAGGTCACGGAGATCAGGGCGTCCGCGCCCTTAAAGTATTCTGCGATGTCCTCCGGTGTCTCCGGTTCGCTGTCCTCCTCCGCGTCCGCGCCAGCATCACCGCTCCCAAAGGCGGCCGAGGAAACTCCTTCGATCTGTCCCATCTGCTCCGCCAAGTCCTCCGCCATCTCATAGGTTACATGGGAAACCATGACCCGGGCGGTGGCAAAGGTAGTAAACTCCTCCTCCATGAGGGTCAGCCCTTGGCGGGTCTCTGTGGTATCCGGCAGATACTCTGTGATGTCGTTGCAGACGCGGACCCAGCTCCGGGAAAACAGACAGAAGATCAGGGCGCAGGCGTAGAGAAAGAAGATGAGATTGCGTTTATCCACAAT
>DWXY01000005.1 GCA_019118935.1 Candidatus Oscillibacter pullicola | reverse complement strand
CCGGAGCCTGTCAAACCGCTGTCCCTTGGTATTGCACCAGAAATGGTCCTCCGCCAGACCGGAGATGTAATAGGCCAGCGGCCCGGAGAAATCGCCGGATTTGTGGATATCTATCTCCAGCGACGGGCACCAGCCCATGCCACTGCGGTCCCGCAGCCGGGCGGGGAAGGCCGTTTCCCCATAGTAGTCCAGATAGGGGATCACCACCCGGCAGGTGCCGTTCCGGAAGATCAGCAGCTCCCGCAAGGTGCTGTCGCACCAGATGCCGTCAAACGCCGCCAGATCCGCAGGCCAGGCAGAGGGCTCCTCCCTCCAGGGCGTGGTCTCCGTCTCCAGAAGTCTGGTGAAAAAGGGAGACAGGGACCGGACCGCCGCCCGGTAGGTTTCTTCCCCCAGCTCAGGCGCCTCACCTGCTTCCCGCAGGCTGTCCGCTGCATCCAGTACCGCATCAAATGCCGCTGCGGAAGCTGCCGGTTCCGCTCCCATCTCCTCCAGAAGGGCCAGGACCGCGTCCTCCTCCGGCGCTGTCTGCCCAGACCTCGCCCAGTCCACCAGCGTCCGAGCCGCCGTTTCCGGCGACTCCTCCAGGACTTGCACCGCCACCGTCTCCCAGGTAATCCCCGGGTCTGTTCCCTGTCCCTGGGGGACCGCCAGCAGAGAGAGCACTGCCATCAGCATCGCAGCCATCCGCATCCTGCCACACGCCCTTTCTGTTTTTTCTCAACATATCACGGAGGCGGACTAGGTTCCACCACAAACCGGTAACAGTCTTTTTTTTCCTTTGAAAATGTGATACACTGCTGGTACCTGTACCTCCCCTCTGGAAAGGAGCTCCTATGAAACGCTTTTTGACGGCGGCACTGGCCGCTCTCCTGCTGTTATCCCTGCCCGCCTGCGGCGGCACCCCGGCGGATGCTGTCCCGGAAACGCCCGCCGCGGACACCCAGCCCCAGGAGCCGGAGACGCCTCCGGAACCCACGCCGGAAGAACTGGCCGCCCGGGAGGTGGAGGACCTGCTTGCCTCCCTGACCCTGGAGGAAAAGGTCGGCCAGCTGTTCTTTGTCCGGGTGCCCGACGCGGACGCGGTCTCCGACGTGAGCACCTATCATCTGGGCGGCTACATCCTCTTCGGCCGGGATACGGCGGACAAGACCGCCGACGCCTTGATCCAGACCATTCAGAGCTATCAGGACGCCGCCGCGGCGGACACCGGAATCCCGCTGCTGATCGGCGTGGACGAGGAGGGCGGCACGGTGGTGCGGGTCAGCTCCAATCCCCACCTGCGGGCCGCCAAGTTCCCCTCTCCCCAGAAAGCCTATGCCTCCGGCGGCATGGAGGCCGTGCTGGCAGATACCCGAGAGAAGGACCGCCTTCTCTCCGCCCTGGGCTTCAACGTGAATCTGGCGCCGGTGGCGGACGTGTCCACGGACCCCGGCGACTTCATGTATGACCGGTCCTTCGGTCAGGATGCGGCGGACACCGCGGATTATGTGGCCCAGGTGGTCTCCCGGATGGCGGAGGACGGCATGGGCAGCGTTCTCAAGCACTTCCCCGGCTATGGGAACAATGTGGATACCCACACCGGCATCGCCGTGGACCAGCGGCCGCTGGAGTCCTTCACGTCCTCTGACTTCCTCCCCTTCCAGGCGGGCATGGAGAGCGGCGGCGGAAAGACCGCCGTGCTGGTCTCCCACAATATCATGGCCGCTGTGGATGGAGATCTCCCCGCCTCCCTGTCTCCGAAGGTCCACGGCCTGCTCCGGGACGACCTGGGCTTTGACGGCGTGGTGATGACCGATGATCTGGCCATGGAGGCGGTGGCGGCGTACAGCGCCGACGGCGCCGTGGCGGTGATGGCCCTGGAGGCGGGAAACGACCTCGTCATCACCACCGACTACCGCACCCAGATCCCCAAGGTCCTGGAGGCGCTGGAAAGCGGCGCCCTGTCCGGGGAGACCATCGACGCCGCCTGCCGCCGGGTGCTGACCTGGAAGCAGAATCTGGGGCTGCTGTAACATACGTCCCGGTCCCATCCCCTGAAAGAAAGGAAGTTTTCCACATGGAAACGGAAAAACTTTATTACCAAGACCCCTATCTCACCGCCTTCACCGCCCGGGTGCTCTCCTGTGAAAAATCCAAATCCGGCTGGGCCGTAGTGCTGGACCGCACCGCCTTCTACCCGGAGGGGGGCGGACAGCCGGCGGACCACGGCACCCTGGGCGCAGTCCAGGTCACGGATGTTCATGAAACAAACGGCGTGATTTTCCACACCTGTGACGGCCCTGTGGAGATCGGCGCCGAAGTGGAGGGGGCCATCGACTGGCCCCGCCGGTTCGACCACATGCAGCAGCACTCCGGGGAGCACATTCTCTCCGGCCTGCTGTGCTCGCTGTACCGCTGTGACAATGTGGGCTTCCACCTGGGGGCGGACACGGTGACCATCGACTACAATGCCGAGCTGACCTGGGAACAGGTCATGGCCGCGGAAAAGGCCGCCAACGAGGTGATCTGGCAGAACACCCCGGTGGAGATCACCTTCCCCGCGCCGGATGCGCTGGCCCGGCTGAACTACCGCAGCAAGAAGGCGCTCACCGGCCAGGTGCGGATCGTGGCCTTTCCCGGGGCGGACTGCTGCGCCTGCTGCGGCACCCACGTGCGTCGGGCCGGAGAGGTGGGGATCATCAAGGTCCTCTCCTGCCAGAAGTTCCGGGAGGGGGTGCGGCTGGAGATCCTCTGCGGAGCGCGGGCCTACCGGTATCTCTCCCAGGTATACGACCAGGATCGGGCCGTGGCCCAGCTGCTATCCGTAAAACCCCAGGACACCCTGGCCGCCGCGGAACGGCAGGCGGAGGAGCTGGCCGCCGCCAAGCAGCGGATGACGGAGCTGGAGGATCAGCTCTTCTCCCTCCGGGCCCAGGCCCTGACGGGCCGGGGAGATCTGCTGCTTCTGGAACCCCCCACGCGGCCGGACGGAGCCAGAAAGCTGGCGGACGCGGCGGCAAAGGCCTCCGGCGGTCTGGCGGCGGTGTTCGCGGGAGCGGATTCCTCCTACGTCTATGCCCTTGTCCAGGCCGACGGGGCGGACATCTCTCCCCTGGTGAAGCGGCTGAACGCCGCTCTTTCCGGCCGGGGCGGCGGGCGGAATGGCTTTGCCCAGGGCAGCGTGCAGGCGGACCGGACCGCCATCTGTGACTTTTTCCATAAGGAGGGGATCGAATGTCCTACGTGCTGATCGAACAGAGTCCGGAGGAAGAGGACGAGCCCCGGCTCATCTACGCGGAGCTGGACAGCGGGCGCCGGGAGATCCGGCGGGTGGAGTTCTACCCCAACGGCCTCTGCTTTGCCTACGGCGGCGACTACGGCCGGGAGGAGGCCCTCTCCCCCGACCCCTACCCGGAGGACCTGCGGACGCTGAACCGCCCCGGGGAGGTCGCCGCCCGCGCCATCACTCCGGCAGCGTTCCGGGAGATCTGGGGACAGGCCCAGGAGCGGCCGGACGGCTTCATGGGGATGTTTGCCTGATGAGAAGAACCATCTGTTTTGCCGGGGGCTGCTTCTGGGGCATGGAGGCCCTGTACCGCCGCCTGCCCGGCGTACTGGATGTCACCGCCGGCTATGCCAACGGAGACACAGCGGACCACGCCAACTATGACGATGTCTGCACCGGCCGCACCGGCTTCCGGGAGGCGGTGCAGGTGACGTATGAAGACGGGGCCGTCTCCCTGCCTCACCTGCTCTTTGCCTTTTTTGCCGCCATCGACCCGGAGACCCCCAACCGTCAGGGACCGGATGTGGGCAGCCAGTACCAAACCGGCGTGTACTGGACGGACCCGGCGGACGAGGGCGTCATCCGCTCCATCGCCGCCCTGGAGGCCGCGGCCGTCCCCTTCTTCGCCGTGGAGCTGAAACCCCTGGCGTGTTTCTATCCGGCGGAGGAATTCCATCAGCGGTATCTGGAAAAGCACCCGCGGGGCTACTGCCATGTGGCCCCCTGGAAGCTGGCGGCCCTGCCGGACTTCCCGTTTTCCACAAAAGCCTACACCCGTCCTGCAAAAGAGCTGCTGCGGGCCTGGAAAGAGGCCGGAGAGGCGTCTTCCTGACGGGCGGGGGGAGCTCTGTTTTCCACAGGCTGTCCATGTTTGTGCAAATAAAAGCGCCGCAGGCGGATGCCTGCGGCGCTCTCTTTGATTCAGCTTCTGTCACTGGACGGGTTTGTTCATCTCTGCGGTGATATACTGCTGGCCGTACATGGCGTCGTACAGCACATCCTCCCGCAGCTGCAGCAGCTCCCGGTCCTCGTCGGAGAGATCCGCCTCCTCCACGCCGGCGCTGGGCGTCCCCGCTCCATCCACAAAGTACAGCTCCGTGTTGGTGAGGCACACCTGGCTCACCTTCTCCAGCAGCGCCCAGTACCGGGTGACCGGCTGGCCGGTCAGCTCCAGCAGCTGGGGGCCAATGGCGGTGATGCTGCTGTCCCGCCGGGTGCCTGCCTGCCCCTGGAGCAGGGCCGCATCGTTGGCCCAGATCAGGTAGTCCGTGGAATACAGGTCGCTGATCTCCTCCGGGGTCCAGCCCACCGTGTCGTTGTCCGGGCAGAGGCCCAGCTTCGTGTACACCGTGTCCCCGTCCGTCATGAACAGGTTGGGCCTGTGATCCCCGAAGAACACCACGATGGTGGGCTCCTCGCTCTCCCGCAGGGCGTCTGTCAAATCTCCCAGGGCCTGGTCCGCCCGGGTGATGCCCTCCAGCATGACCCGGACGATGGCCATGTCCTCCTCGCTGAGGCTCTCGCTGGTGACGCCGATCTGGCACTCGTAGTTGAATTTCTCCGGGTCAAAGGGCTGGTGGTTCTCCATGGTGATGCCATAGAGGAACGCCCGCTCCCCGCTGCTGTTGATGTCCTCCATCCGGTCCAGCATGGCCCGGAAGAAGTAGCTGTCCCGCATGTAATACCCGCCGTAGACGCCCCCCTCCCAGGGAAAGCCCAGGGCCTGGATATCCGCGGAGAACAGCAGGTCGGAAAAGCCCAGCCTGGGATAGGTCACCGTCCGGTTGTACAGGCTGTCGTTATACCCGTGGAGCATCTCCGCCCGGTAGCCGCTCTCGGTGTACTGCTCCGGCAGGGCGTCGAATTTCTCATAGGCGTCGTCCTCCAGGAAGCAGATGTTCGTCCCCGCGCCGAAGTCCAGCTCCGTGATGCCGTACAGCATGGACATTTCCAGATAGCCGGTGCCGTAGCCCAGGTAGTGGCTGTGGAACGTGCCGCTGATGCCTTCGCTCTCCAGGGCGTGGAAGTTCTCCAGGGGATCCCGTTCATACTGGAGGCCCGGCAGCCGGGTCAGATCGTAGAAGGACTCCGACTGGGCCACGATGATGTTGGGCTGTACCGCCGGGGCGGGGGCGGCGCTGTCCTCCGCCAGGATATCGTCGATCCGGGCCAGGACCTGCTCCATGTAGGCCTCGCTGTATCCCTCCGGACTCTTCTTGGCCTGAAGAAAGCAGTCCCGCCAGAGGCTCAGCGTCAAACCGTAGGTGTCGTGGCTGTTGGCCGCGGCCAGGCGGGTGTTCACATCCACCTGAAAGACCGCCCCCGCCGTCTGGGCTCCCTGTGTGGAAAACAGCCCCATGGTCAGGGCCAGGGCGATGGAAAAGGTGACAAAGCGGCACCGCCCGGTGAGCAGTGTCAGCCGCCGCACCAGAATCAGAATCCCCACACACATCCCCAGGGCGATCAGCGCCATCCAGAAATCCACCGGCGGGCGCAGCTCCCCCGCCACACCGGCCACCTCTCCCACCTGTGCCGCCAGGCCGAAGTCCGCCAGCACCAACGGCGTGCCGTTGATGGCTGTCTTGAAATAGTCCACCAGGGACAGCACCAGCCCGGCAACCCCCACCAGTATGGCGGAAAGCCACAATCTTCCCAGCAGCGCACCCAGGGTGAACACCACGGCGCCGTAAAGGACGCCGGTCAGCAGCAGATACGTGGGCCATTTCACGAACCACTCCCACACGATGGAGAGGGAGCCGGTAACCACCCACTGGACGGCCACCGCCACAGCCAGCCCCATGCAAAGGCTGCCGCCCAGAAACATGCACCAGCGCAGCCACACCGGCCCCAGCGCCCGGGGCCGCTTCTGTCTCTTCAACACGTCTACCTCATTTCCCAGGTTATAAAAAGGGCCGCGGGGATTTCCCGCAGCCCCGATGATCTCCGATCAGTATGCCAGCTTCTCTGCCAGATAGCCCTTCAGCTGGTCGATAGGCAGCCGCACCTGCCCCGCGCAAAAGCACCGCTTTTGCGCGGCACCTGCCCCATCTCATTCCTCGGGCGAAATGAATCCGCCCTCCGGCGAGATTTTGCCTCCGGCAAAATGCTCGGACGCCGCGCCGCGGCGTTCTGGAGCAGGATCGGCGCAGGCATCAGTACGCCAGTTTCTCTGCCAGATAGCCCTTCAGCTGGTCGATAGGCAGCCGCACCTGCTCCATGGTGTCCCGGTCCCGGACGGTGACGCAGTTGTCGCCGGCCTTGTCCGCGTCGCCCACGGTGTCGAAGTCCACCGTGATGCAGTAGGGCGTGCCGATCTCATCCTCCCGGCGGTACCGCTTGCCGATGGAGCCGGTGTCGTCGAAGTCCACCATCCAGTCCTTGCTGAGCTCCGCCTGGATCTCCCGGGCCTTGTCGGAGAGCTTCTTGGAAAGGGGCAGCACCGCGCACTTGAAAGGCGCGATGGCTGGATGGAATCGCATGACGGTGCGGACGTCGTTCTTCTCCGCATCCACCACCTCTTCGTCGTAGGCCTCCACCAGCAGGGCCAGGGTCATCCGGTCCGCGCCCAGGGAGGGCTCCACCACATAGGGAATATAGTGCTCGTTCTTCTCCTGATCGAAATAGGTCAGGTCCTGGCCGGAGTGCTCCTGATGCTGGGTCAGGTCGTAGTTGGTGCGGTCCGCCACGCCCCACAGCTCGCCCCAGCCGAAGGGGAACAGATACTCAAAGTCCGTGGTGGCCTTGGAGTAGAAGCTCAGCTCCTCGGGCTCGTGATCCCGCAGCCGCAGATTCTCCTCCTTGATGTTCAGGCCCTTCAGCCAGTCGTGGCAGTAAGTCCGCCAATACTGGAACCACTCCAGATCCGTGTCCGGCTTGCAGAAGAACTCCAGCTCCATCTGCTCGAACTCCCGGATGCGGAAAATGAAGTTGCCCGGGGTGATCTCGTTGCGGAAGGACTTGCCGATCTGGCACACGCCGAAGGGCAGCTTCCGGCGGGTGGTCCGCTGGATGGCGGGGAAGTTGACGAAAATGCCCTGGGCGGTCTCCGGCCGCAGGTACACCTCGTTGGCGGTGTCCTCCGTGACGCCCTGGTGGGTCTTGAACATCAGGTTGAACTTGCGGATGTCGGTGAAGTCGCTCTTGCCGCAGCCGGGGCAGGGCACCTGGTTGTCCCGGATGAATGCCACCAGCTCCTCCTGGGTCATGGCCTCCACGTTCACGTCCATGCCGTGTTCCTGCACATAGCTCTCCACTAGCTTGTCCGCCCGGTGGCGCATCTTGCAGGCCTTGCAGTCGATCAGAGGATCGTTGAAGGTGGATACGTGGCCGCTGGCCACCCACACCTGGGGATTCATCAAAATGGCGGAGTCCAGTCCCACGTTGTAGGGATTCTCCTGGACGAATTTCTTCCACCAGGCCCGCTTGACATTGTTCTTCATCTCCACGCCCAGGGGGCCGTAGTCCCAGCTGTTGGCGAGGCCGCCATAGATCTCGCTGCCGGGGAAGACGAATCCCCGGTTCTTGCACAGGGCCACGATCTTCTCCATGGTCTTCTCGGTGTTTTTCATGCTCCATTCTCCTTTTCGGCGGCCCGGACAGAAAAAACGCCCCGAGCCGGTTTTCGGCTCAGGGCGAACAATCAGTCCGTGGTTCCACCTGAATTCGCGCCTGGCTGACGCGCACTCTTCACCCGGTAACGGCGGGGACCGGCAGGGCATTTCCGCCCCGCGGCTCCAGGGTGCCTGTTCTTCCGCCTCCCCGCAAGGGCTCACACCAGCCGCCCTCTCTCTTTGCCGGGGTATGGGGGATACTTCTCCCTGTCACTGCCTTTTGGATATCGTGAGAACTGTATCACGTTTTCGTCAGAATGTCAAGGCCGAGTCCCGCAGAAGCCGCACCGGGCAGAGCATTCTCCCCCTCCGGCCCCCGGTCTGATCCCTCTCATCCGGAGCGCAGAAAAAGGCCGCCCCATGGGGCGGCCTTTTCCAATTCACTTCTTCTCCCGGTCGTAGGCCACGATCACCCGGCGGTTGGGCTCCGTGCCGGTGGAGTAGGTGGTCACATTGGGCACGTCCTGCAGCGCCGTATGGATCACATGCCGCTCATAGGCGTTCATGGGTTCCAGCGTCACGCTGCGGCGGTACTTGGTGACCTTGGCGGCCACCTTCCGGGCCAGATGCTGCAGACTCTGCTCCCGCTTCTCCCGGTAATTCTCCGCGTCCAGCTGCACCCGCACCCGGCCGCTGCCGCTGCGGTTCACCGCATAGCTGGTCAGCTGCTGGATGGCGTCCAGAGTCTCGCCCCGGCGGCCGATCAGCGCGCCCAGGTTCTTGCCCTCCAGGATGACCTTGTAGCGGCCCTTCTCCAGCAGGTAGATGTGGATCTCCGCAGCGCTCTCCATCTGCTCCAGCAGGCCGGAGAGGAACTTGCGGATGGCCTGGGCCTTCTCGTCGTCCACCTCTTCGCCCAGCGTCTGCACGGGAGCGGCCTGCCGGGCCTTCTCCTCCGGGGCGGGCGCCGGCGCCTCCGCCGGCTTGCGCTCCTGTCTGGGCGGCTTTTCCGCTTTGGGCGGCTTGGGCCGCTCTTCCCGCGGCTCCTCCTTGGGGGCGGGCGCGGGGGCGAGGACCTCCTCTTCCTCCTCCGGGCCGTAGCTCACCCGGACCTTGGCCGGGCAGCTGCCCAGGCCCAGGAAACCGGACTTTGCACGCTCCAAAATCTCAACGGACACATCGTCCCGGTCCAGGCCAAGCTGCCGCAGGGCGTTCTGGATGGCCTCATCCTCGGTCTTGCCCGTTACATCAATAAACTGTCTCATGGCGTAACAAGCTCCTTACTGATCATCATAGCGGTCCGCCTTGTAGGACCGGCCGCGGGCATAGGGCCGGTCGCCCACACGGCCCGCTTCTGTGGTGCTGGTGGCCGCCTTTTTGGCCTTCAGGGCCTTGGCCGCCTGGGCCTCCTGCCGCTTTTCCTTCAGGCTCTTCTTCTGGGCGGCCTGCTGGCGCTGCTGCTCCTGAAGCAGCTTGGCCTCCTCCATCCGCTTCTGGCGGTCCGCCTGGATCAGCTCCTGCCGGGCGTCCTCCTCTTCCTGCAGCTTCTTGGTGTAGAACTTGCCCAGGACCATCTCCTGAATAATGGAGAACGCGCTCTGGGCAGCCCAGTACACGCCCAGGGCGGCGGGCACGATGAAGGCGATGTAGACGGACATCAGGGGCATCATCCACATCATCATCTTGGTGGAACCGTTGGCAGCCGCGGTCTGGGCGGACTGGCTCATGCTGACCTTGCTCAGCAGGAAGCTGAACACACCGGAAATGATGGGAATCAGAATCAGTCCCACCGCGGCCAGCGTGATGCCGGTAGAGAGGCTGCTGACAGCGCTCCAGGGCGTCTGGATCAGGTCAATCCCCAGGAAGTGGTAATCGATGTTCACCCAGCCGGGATTCTCTGCAATGAAGTCGGGGAACTGGCTGTTGATGATGTTGGAAATGGCGATCTGCTCATAGCCGGGGCTGGCCACGATCTCAATGCCGGCGCCTTCAATCAGGCTTCTGGCCGCATCCACCACTGCCAGACCGGCGTCCTTGCCGCCGAAGTTCATGAAGTAGACAATGGGCTCCCGGATGATATAGTACAGGGCCATCAGGATGGGCAGGGGCAGAAAGCTCCACAGGCAGCCGCTCATGGGATTGAAGCCCTCTTCCTGGTAGAACTTCTGCATCTCCTCCTGCATCTTCAGCTGGTTGTTGGCGTATTTCTTCTGGATCTCCTGCATCTTGCCGGACATGCGGCTCATCCGCACCATGCTCTTCTTGGACTTCATCTGGAAGGGCAGCAGGATCAGCTTGATGACAAGCGTGAACAGGATCAGGGACACGCCGTAGGACCCTGTCAGGTTGTAAAACAGCCGCAGCAGGGCCGCAAAGGGGATACAGATTGCGTATCCGATGGTTGAAAACATAGATGCTTCCTCCAAATCGTAATGGGACCCGGGCTTTCAGCACCCGCAGAGCGGAGCAGCTCCGCTCCCGGCCTGTCCGCATTCCGCAGTGCCGGCCGGCAGACGGCCGGACGGCGGCGCAGGGTCCGGCAGAGGGGCTTGTCCCCTCCTCTCATGGGACCGGATCATATCCTCCCTTGTGAAACGGATTGCAGCGCAGGATGCGCCGGAACGCCAGCCAGCCGCCCTTGAGGGCGCCGTACTTCTCAATGGCCTCCAGCGCATATTGGGAACAGGTAGGAATATACCGGCAGCAGGGCGGCCGGTACGGGGAGATGGCCACCCGGTAAAATTTCACCAGGGCCAGCAGGACCTTTTTCATCATGACCGGACCTCCAGCAGCTCCAGCTTCCTGCAAAGACGCAGGAAGGTGTCGTTCAGCTCCTTCCAGGACGCGGTCAGGGTCCGGCCCCTGGCCACCAGGATCATGTCGTACCCCTGGCGGAGCCGTCCGGAATTGAGCCGGTAGACCTCCCGCAGGCGGCGGCGGGCCCGGTTGCGGACCACCGCGTGGCCCAGCTTGACGGATACCGTCACGCCCAGGCGGTTGTGCCCCAGCCGGTTTTTCCGGCAGTAAAGCACCATCCCTCCGCCCACGGCGGAGGCGCCCTTCTGGTACAGCCGGCGGAATTCATAATTCTCTTTCAGGGTCACTGCCCGCTTCATGCTGCCACCTGCCTTCTCCCATTTGACACAGCTGACACAAACTCAACGAGGGACGGAGGAATCACAGAATTCCCGCCGTCCCTGAAGACGTTGTTCAAGTGTCTCCCGCACGGTCCGTTTCTCAGTAGGACAGACGGGCGCGGCCCTTGGCGCGGCGACGGGCCAGGACCTTGCGGCCGTTGGCGGTTGCCATTCTCTTGCGGAAACCGTGGACCTTCTGGCCGTGCAGCTTCTTGGGCTGATAGGTACGTTTCGTTGCCATGTTGAGACACCTCCTGTCAGAATTGCGGCCCTTTTGCAGGGCGGCACTTACTCGACACCGCCCGGAGGGCGGCGCAGTAAACAGATCAAGACCGCGTGATCGCGGCGCAACCGATATTATACAGACTGTTTGAAAATATGTCAACTAAAACTTGAAAGTTTTGCGAAATTTCCGTATTTTTTTCTTTTTTCGGTTGCGATTCTCGAAAATTTCAAAATCTGGTGCCTCATGCGGCCCAAAGCCGCTATATCTTGTTGCCTGCGCAGCCGGATCTCCCCGGTTCTTATTATTAGAATAAGTGTTGTAATTTCCGGCTGTCTTTGGTATAATAAAGCGTACTGTCATGTCTATTTTTTTACTAGAGAGAGGTGTTTCCTTTTGAATTCCGTCGCCGACGTGTGGGACAATGTACTATCCCAGCTGAAGGGCGAGCTCTCGGAGACCACCATCGCCACCTGGTTCGACGAATTGGAGGCTGTGGACATCCAGGGCAATACGTTTATCCTCCACTGTTCCAACGACTTCAAAAAAGGCTATATCGAGTCCCTGTTCATGAAAAACATCAAGGCCTCCCTTCACGACATTTTCTCCACGGATTTTGAAGTGAAGATTCTGGACGACCTGGATTATGCAGAACTCAAGGACAACCGCCCGCACCGCCAGAGCGAGCGGTTCACTTCCGCGGAGTTCACCTTCGAGACCTTCGTGGTGGGCCCCTCCAACAAGCTGGCCTACGCCGCCTCCGTCTCCGTGGCGGAGCATCCCGCCCAGAACTACAACCCCCTGCTGATCTACGGGGACTCCGGCCTGGGCAAGACCCATTTGATCTATGCCATCGCCAACGTCATCCGCCGGAACGACCCCCGATCCAAGATCGCCTACGTGAAGGGCGACGACCTGACCAATGAGCTGGTGGACGCCATCCGGGAGGGCAAGACCGCGGAGATGCGGGAGAAGTACCGCCAGGCAGACCTGCTGCTGGTGGACGACGTGCAGTTCATCGCCGGCAAGAAGCAGACGCAAGAGGAGTTCTTCCATACCTTCAACACCCTGTACGAGTCCGGCCGGCAGATCGTCCTGACCTCCGACCGTCCCCCCTCTGAGATGACCCAGCTGGAGGACCGCCTCCGCACCCGGTTCGAGTGGGGCCTGCTGGTGGACGTGGCGCCGCCGGATTTTGAGACGCGCCTTGCCATCGTGAAGAACAAGGCCGCCCTGCTGGGCATGGAGCTGCCGGACAAGATCTCCGCCTACATCGCCGAAAACGTCACCGCCAATGTCCGCCAGCTGGAGGGCACCATCAACAAGATCCTGGCCTACAAGGATCTGCTGGGCAACGACACCGACGAGGAGACCGTCACCCGGGCCATCCAGGACATGCTGCGCCGCAGCAACGAGTACGTGCCCACGCCGGAGGCCATTCTTGAATATATCTCCAAATATTACAGCCTGGACGAGTCCGTGATCCGGGGCCAGCAGCGGGTGCGGGACGCGGTCTCCGCCCGGCAGATCGCCATGTACCTGATCCGCTCCATGACGAATCTCAGTCTGGACGAGATCGGCAAGGTCTTTGACAACCGGGACCACTCCACCGTTCTCTACTCCATCCAGCAGATCGAGAAGAAGATGAAAAAGGACGCCGCATTCGCCGAAATGGTGAAGGAGATCAAGACGAATATCAACTCCAAGCGGTGACCGGATTTCTCCACATCTCCCGTGGAAAAGAAAAACTTTCCTGTGGAAAATGGTCTTTCAAAAAAGTCCGTGGAAAAATCCCCGGATCCTTCCACATCCCCTGTGGAGCCTCAAAATCCGACAGCGCAAGCCTTTCCCCGCCTTTTCCACAGCTTTTTTTCCTACGGCTGCTTTTTCTAAAAAATACATTTCTTTCTTTTTGAAAAGAGCGATTCCGACCCATATCTTCAAACCCCGACTAGAGAGGAAGTGCATGCATGAAATTCTCCTGTGAAAAGGCCCTTCTGCAAAGCGCCATCGCCGTCACCAGCCGCGCCGTGGCCCAGAAGAGCTCCATCCCCGCGCTGGAAGGACTGCTGCTCCACGCGGACAGCCAGCTGACTATCTCCGGCTACAACCTGCAGACCGGCATCCGCACGAAGGTCTCCGCCGATGTGACGGAACCCGGCGAGATCGTTTTGAACGCCCGCCTCTTCGGCGACATCATCCGCCGAATGCCCGACGATGTGGTGGTTTTCACCGCGGATGACAAACAGCTGGTCCATCTCTCCTGCGGCGATGCGGACTTTGACATCCTGGGCCTCTCCGCCGCGGACTATCCGGAGCTTCCCATGGTGGAGGATGATTTCTCCGTCTCCATCCAGCAGAAGCTGCTGCGGGCCATGATCGAGGAGACGGCCTTCGCCGTCTCCACCAATGAGAGCCGCCCCATCCACACCGGCGCCCTGTTTGAGATCACGGACCAGGGCCTGACCATGGTGGCGGTGGACGGATTCCGTCTGGCTATCCGGCGGGAGCCGCTGGAAAAGATCGACGGCGGCGCCTTCTCCTTCGTGGCGCCGGGCAGCGCCCTGGGCGAGGTGAAAAACATCTGTTCCGACGTGGAGGATCTGGCCGCCGTGACCCTGGGCAAGAGCCATATCCTCTTTGAGGTGGGCGATACGGAGCTGATCTGCCGCCGGCTGGAGGGAGAGTTCCTGGATTACAAGAACGCCATCCCCCGGAAGAATCCCATCTCCGTCATTGCGGACACCAAGGCCCTGATCGAGAGCATCGACCGCGTCAGCGTGGTGATCTCCGAGAAGCAGAAGAGTCCGGTCCGGTGCCTGTTCGACCATGACAAGGTGCTGCTCTCCGCCAAGACCGGCAACGGCGAGGCCAAGGACATCTGCCGCCTGTCCGGCGACGGCGGCGGGCTGGAGATCGGCTTCAACAACCGCTATCTGATGGAGGCCCTGCGGTACGCGCCGGCGGACACGGTGAAGATTGAGCTGAACACCGGCGTCTCCCCCGCCATCATCGTCCCCACGGAGGGCGAGGAGAACTTCCTCTATATGGTCCTGCCGGTGCGGCTGAAGAGCGCGGAGTGAGCAGATGGAGACGATCACGATTCACACGGAGTTCATCAAGCTCCAGGACCTGCTGAAATTCGCCAATCTGGTGTCCTCCGGCGGCGAGGCCAAGGAGCGGATCCAGGGCGGTGAGGTCACCGTCAACGGCGAGATCTGCACCATGCGGGGCAAAAAGATCCGCCCCGGAGACGACGTGGCCTTCCAGGGCGCCCACTACACGGTGGCCTATGCGGATTCTTGAGCTGGAGCTGCAGCATTTCCGCAACTACTCCGGCCAGCGGGTATCCTTTGACCCGGACTGCAATGTGATCTTCGGGGAGAACGCCCAGGGCAAGACCAATCTGCTGGAGGCCGTCGTCTACCTCTCCTGCGGGAAATCCCCCCGGGCCAGGACGGACCGGGAGATGATCGCGTTCGATGCGCCCGCCGCTGTGCTGGAAGCCGGGATCTCCGCCCGGGACCGGGAGTTCCGCACCCGGGTGGAGCTGTACCGGGACCGGCGGCGGAAGATGTGGGTGAATCAGGTGCCTGCCAAAAACAGCGCCGCCCTGAGTCAGGTGTACCACACCGTATTCTTCTGCCCGGACGACCTGTACCTGATCCGGGAGGGGGCTGCCGCCCGGCGGCGCTTCATGGATACCGCGCTCTGCCAGCTGCGGCCGAGATACGCGGCCGCCCTGGCGGAGTACCACCGGCTCTACGACCACAAAACCCGCATCCTGCGGGACAGTGAAGAGCGGCCGGATCTCCTGGAGCTGCTGCCGGACTTCAACGAGCGGATGGTCCACTTCGGCGCGGTGCTGGTCCACTACCGCCGGCAGTTTGCGGAGGCGCTGAACCGCTATGCCGCACGCCACCACCGGGAGTGCTCCGGCGGAAGGGAGCGCCTGGAGGTCACCTATCAGACTGTCTCCTCCGTCACGGACCCGGCGGCAGAGGTGGAGGTCCTCACGGAGCAGCTCCGGGCCCACATGGAATCCCACCAGGCGGCGGAGCGGGCCTCCCGGATGTGCCTCTCCGGCCCTCATAAGGATGATCTGGTCATCACCATCGACGGCCGGGAGGCCAAGTCCTACTCCTCCCAGGGTCAGACCCGCACGGCGGCCCTGGCGCTGAAGCTGGCGGAGCGGGAGATCTACCAGAACGCCACCGGCGAATACCCGGTGCTGCTGCTGGACGACGTTCTCAGCGAGCTGGATCCCCGCCGGCAGGAGTTCGTCCTCAACCGCATCGCAGGGGGACAGGTGTTCATCACCTGCTGCGAGGACGACCGTCTGCCGGTCCTCCTGGGCGGGAAGGTGTTCCATGTGAAACAGGGTGCTATCGGGTGATGAACACCGCAACCAAGCGCGAGCGCGGGAGCCCCGCGGCGCATCATCTGTCCGCGGGGAGTGGATTTCCTTTTTCTGACAGCGGAAAACAGAGTGAAAGCGGGGAAAGGCAGAATGAACTGGATTTGGTATGACGCGATGCCCCTCATCGTCTTCGGCGTCCCGCTCGCCGGCTTTCTGTGGGAGCTGCTGGTGGGTCTGTTCTGCCGGAAAAACCGCTGGCTGTTGTTCCTTCCGGTGCTGGCGGGCGCATTGGGACTGGTTCTCTGCCTGCTGGCGCCCTCCTCCCTTTCGCTGTCCTTCCTGCTGGGGTTCTGGGCAGTTTATGGATGCGCGCTTCTCTTCGGATGGAGCCTTTCCCAGCTGCGGACCACAGGGGATCTCCGCTGGAAAAAGCGGATATGCCGGGGAATGGCCCTGTGCTCCGGCGTGGCGCTGGCTGTCGGCTTCGGCGTACTGATCTCGCACGAGATGCGGACGGCCAATTACACCATGGTGGAGGAAGTCATCAGCGAGGAGAATGCGCTGTCTGAGATCCCGGAGCTGGCCATTACGGATACGGACCGGAAGATTCTCTCCGCCCTGGAGGCGAGTTCCTCTGTTCAGGCAGCCATCGGCGAAGGGGATAAAGTCACAATTAACAGCCTGGTGCCGGCGGAACACGCGGATGTCCAGAAGATTTTGTCAGAATTTCTGGAGGAAGGGCAGTATCAGTTTTCCGAGGTCGGCACCATCGCGCAGTTCGGCGAAATCGGCACTTTGTACTATGATATTTTCGACCGGGAAGAGGGCATCAGGATCATTACAGAAAAGCTGAGCACCGGGGACTTTAGAAAGACAGTCGCCGTTTACAGCGGAGATCCAGAGGAAGAATTGTCCGTGGTCATTTATGAAAATTACGAAGGAACGTTCCAAAAGATGGTTCGGCAGCGCCTGTGGTTTTACGATTTACTCCAGGCTTCGGAGGAGGCATGAACGATGTACCTGCACATCGGCCAAAACGAAATCCTTCCCGACCGCCGGGTCATCGGCATCTTTGACCTGGACAAATGCAGTTACGGCAAGCGGACCCGGGAGTATCTGGCGGCCGCGGAGAAAGAGGGGGTGGTGCTGGATGTGTCCGGCGAGATCCCCAAGTCCTTCGTGGTGTGTGACCACCCCTATCACCGGCAGATCGTGTACCTCAGCCAGCTGAATTCCACCACCCTCCAGAAGCGGGCGGAGAGCGGAAACCTGGAATGAGTCAGGAGGGGGATCCCATGGCGGCATATACGACACTGGTAAACCTTCCCCACTTTTTATCCTCGTTCACATCCCTAGAGACAGGAGCTCTGGTGCTCTTTCTGGCGGCAGTGTTCACGGTGCAGCTGATCCTGCTGCAAAGTTACAGCGGGCGCCGGAGATGGCTGCCGCTGATCCTGTGTGCCGCGGCGCTGCTGGCTTTGGAGCTTGGGATTCTGGCGGTAAAATACCTGTTCCTGTCCGTATTTTCCGGAGACGGCTGGTCCAGCCCGCTGCTTCTGGTGTACAGCGCGTTCCTTCTGCTGCTGTATTTTGCCTGGATGGCGCTGTTCACCGCCCTCCTGGCTCTGCTGACATATCTGATTTTGAAGAAATTACGCACTTGATTCCAACTTACATGGTTCAGGGCAAGGAGAAACGGGCCGGAGGCGGCTCCGGCCCGGCTCTTCTTGCCTTGGAACGGATATGAATATCCTGAAAGGAGAACCTGCATGGCAGAAAATGAACTGTTGAACTCCACTGCGGTGGACACGGCCAACGAGTACGACGCATCGGAAATTCAGGTGCTGGAAGGCCTGGAAGCCGTCCGGAAGCGGCCCGGTATGTATATCGGTTCCACGTCCACCTCCGGCCTGCACCATCTGGTCTATGAGATCGTGGACAACGCCATCGACGAGGCTTTGGCCGGCTACTGCACCGACATTCTGGTGCAGATTAACGAGGGGGATACCATCACCGTGGTGGACAATGGCCGCGGCATCCCCGTGGACATCCAAGCCCAGACCGGCAAGCCCGCCCTGGAGGTGGTTTACACCGTCCTCCATGCCGGCGGCAAGTTCGGCGGCGGGGGCTACAAGGTCTCCGGCGGTCTCCACGGCGTGGGCGCCAGCGTGGTGAACGCCCTTTCCGAATGGCTGACGGTCCAGGTCCACCGGGACGGGCACATCTATGAGATGAAATTTTCCCGGGGCAATGTGACCCAGCCCATGACCATTGTGGGCGATACGGACCACACCGGCACCACTGTCACCTTCAAGCCGGACCCGGAGATGTTCGAGGACACGGAGTACAATTACGACACCCTCCACACCCGGATGCGGGAGGAGGCGTTCCTGAACGCCGGCCTGCGCATCCGCACTGTGGATGCCCGCCCCGGACGGGAGCAGGAGGACAACATGTGCTTCGAGGGCGGCATCCGGGAGTTTGTCACCTGGCTGAACAAGAGCAAGGATGTGCTCCACAATGACGTGATCTACATGTCCGGCGCCCGGGAGGACTCCGTGGCGGAAGTGGCCATGCAGTATAACGACGGCTACAACGAGACGATCCTCTCCTTCGCCAACAACGTCCACACGCCGGAGGGCGGCATGCACGAGGAGGGCTTCAAGCGGGCTCTCACCAATGTGCTGAACGCTTATGGCCGGAAGATCAAGCTGCTGAAGGACGACGAGAAGGTCTCCGGCGAGGACTGCCGGGAGGGCCTCACCTGCGTGATCTCGGTGAAGCTGACGGAGGCTCAGTTCGAGGGCCAGACCAAGGCCAAGCTGGGCAACAGCGAGATCCGGACTCTGGTGAACAACATCGTCTCCGAAAAGCTGGAGATCTTCCTGGAGGAGAATCCCCAGGTGGGCCGGATGATCCTGGACAAGGCCCTCACCGCCAACCGGGCGAGAGAGGCCGCCAAAAAGGCCCGGGAGTCCATCCGCCGCAAGACGGCTCTCGGCGGCGCCGCCATGCCGGATAAGCTGCGGGACTGCAATGAGAACAATCCGGAGCTGACGGAGCTCTATATCGTGGAGGGCGACTCCGCAGGCGGCTCCGCCACCCAGGGGCGGGATTCCCGGTTCCAGGCCATCCTCCCCCTGTGGGGCAAGATGCTGAACGTGGAGAAGGCCCGGGCGGACAAGGTCTACGGCAACGACAAGCTCCAGCCCGTCATCACGGCCCTGGGCGCGGGCATCGGGGACGAGTTCGATCTGAACAAGCTCCGGTATCACAAGGTCATCATCATGGCCGATGCCGATGTGGACGGCGCCCATATCCGCACCCTGCTGCTGACCTTCTTCTTCCGCTTCATGCGGCCCCTGATCGAGGAGGGCTATGTCTACTCCGCCGTTCCGCCCCTGTATAAGCTGACCCGTGGAAAGACCACCCGGGTGGCCTTTGACGACATTCAGCGGGAGAAGATCGCCGCTGAGATGCGGGGCGACAACCCCAACGCCAAGATCGACATCTCCCGGTTCAAGGGCCTGGGCGAGATGAACCCCCATGAGCTGTGGGAGACCACCATGGACCCCACCACCCGGACCCTCCGGCGCATCACGCTGGATGACGCCGTGGCCGCGGACGAGACCTTTACCATCCTGATGGGCGAAAAAGTGGAGCCCCGGAAGGAGTTCATCGAGCGCAACGCCCAGTACGCGGTCAACCTGGACTATTAAAGAGGGGACTTCGTCCCCCCCCTTAGATTCCCCCCACCAGTGTGCGCACTGGTGACGCCGCCCAGGGCGGCTGGATCAATGTATTTTTGTCAGGCGCATGTCCTGACAAAAATGATTTGAATGTAAAGATTTAATGTCTCTTGAGAGAGCAGGCCGACCTATGTGTCGGCCTGCCCCGGAAAATCCGGGCGCACACACGGGTGTGCCCCTACCATGAAAACGCCTCTGAAGGAGGAATATTTGCAAATGAGCAAAAAGCCCCAATACGATCCTGAGGAGATCCGGTACCCCGAACAGAAGATCGTGGAGTCGCCGCTGGTCCCCGAGATGGAGAAATCCTATATCGAGTACGCCATGAGCGTCATCGTGGGCCGGGCTCTCCCTGACGTGCGGGACGGCCTGAAGCCCGTCCACCGCCGGATCCTCTACGCCATGTACGAGGACGGCCTCACGGTGGACAAACCCTTCAAGAAGTCCGCCACCTGCGTGGGCGACGTGCTGGGCCGGTACCATCCCCACGGCGACGCCAGCGTCTATGACGCCCTGGTCCGCCTGGCCCAGGATTTCTCCATGCGCTATCCCCTGGTGGACGGCCACGGCAACTTCGGCTCCGTGGATGGCGACCCCCCGGCGGCCTACCGGTACACGGAGGCTCGGATGTCCCGGCTCTCCGACGAGATGCTGCGGGACATTGAAAAGGACACCGTGGACTGGGACCCCAACTTCGACGAGACCCGCAGGGAGCCCCGTGTCCTGCCCTCCCGGTTTCCCAACCTGCTGGTGAACGGCTCCAGCGGCATCGCGGTGGGCATGGCCACGAATATCCCGCCCCACAACCTGCGGGAGGTGATCGGCGCCTGCATCTGCGTGCTGGACAATCCGGAGGCCCAGCTCAGTGACCTGATGCAGTACATCAAGGGGCCGGACTTCCCCACCCGGGGCATCATCATGGGCCGCAGCGGCATCCGGCAGGCCTACGCCACCGGCCGGGGCCGGGTGGTGATCCGGGCCCGGCATGAGTTTGAGGAGTTCGGCAAGGACCGCACCCGCATCGTCATCACCGAGATCCCCTACCAGGTCAACAAGCGCATGCTCATCAAGAACATGGCCGACCAGGTGGAGGACAAGCGGCTGGACGGCATCTCCGACATCCGGGACGAGTCCGACCGGGACGGCATGCGCATCGTCATTGAGCTGAAGCGGGACGCCAACCCCCAGGTGGTTCTGAACCGCCTGTTCGCCCAGACCCAGCTGCAGACCAGCTTTGCCATCAACATGCTGGCCCTGGTGAACAACCAGTCCCAGCCCAAGATCCTCTCCCTGCGCCACATCATCGACGAGTATCTGGCCTTCCAGGAGGAGGTCATCATCCGCCGCACCAAGTACGACCTGCGCAAGGCCCAGGAGCGGGCCCACCTGCTGGAGGGTCTGCTGGTGGCCCAGGACAATATCGACGAGGTCATCAAGATCATCCGCAGCAGTTACGACAACGCCAAGGAGAACCTGATGTCCCGCTTCGGTCTGGACGACATCCAGGCCCAGGCCATTCTGGATATGCGGCTGAAAGCCCTTCAGGGCCTGGACCGGGAGAAGCTGGAGGCGGAGTACAAGGAGCTGGAGGAGAAGATCGCCTACTTCAACCAGCTGCTCTCCTCCGACGAGCTGCTGCGCAAGGTGCTGAAGGAGGAGCTCCAGGCCATCTCCGACAAATTCGGCGACGACCGGGTCACGGAGATCCAGGATGTGGAGGATGAGATCGACATCGAGGACCTGATCGAGGAGGAGCAGTGCGTCTTCACCCTGACCCAGGCGGGCTACATCAAGCGGACGCCTGCCAGCGAGTACACCGCCCAGTCCAAGGGCGGCATGGGCAAGAAGGGCATCACCACCCGGGAGGAGGACTACGTGGTGGATGTGTTTACCGCCTCCACCCACGACTATATCCTCTTCTTCACAGATACCGGCAAGGTCTACCGGAAGAAGGGCTATCAGATCCCTGAGTCCGGCAAGGCCGCCAAGGGGACCAACATCGTCAACATCCTTCAGGTGGAACAGGGCGAGCGGATCCAGGCCATGATCCACACCCGGTCCATCGAGGACGACGGCCGCTTCCTCTTCATGGTCACCCGGAACGGCACGGTGAAGCGCCTGCCGGCCAATACCCTGAAGAATCTGCGGAACAACGGCATCCGCGCCCTGCGGATGGAGGAGGGCGACCAACTGATCGCTGTGCGGGAGACCGACGGCAACCAGAAGATCCTCATCGCCACCCATGACGGCATGGCGGTCTGCTTTGACGAAAACGATGTGCGGCCCATGGGCCGGGATGCCGTGGGCGTGCGGGGCATCCGGCTGCGCCAGGGCGACTACGTGGTGGGCGCCGCCCGGGCAAAGGCCAATCATGCGGTGCTGGCCATCACGGAAAACGGCTACGGCAAGCGGACGCCGGTGGAGGACTACCGGATCACCAACCGGGGCGGCCTCGGCATCAAGAACTACATGGTGACGGACAAGACCGGCCCCGTGGTGGGCATCAAGGTGGTGGACGGCACGGAGGACCTGCTGCTGGTGACCCAGGCGGGCATCCTGATCCGCACCCCGGTGGACAGCATCCGCACCGCGGGCCGGGCCACTCAGGGCGTCATCGTCATGCGGTTCAAGGAGGAGGGGGATCACGTGATCTCCCTGGCGCTCACAGACCATGAAGAGGACAGCGCCGAGGCCGAGGAGTAAGGCCGCCCGGATCCGGGGCGAAAACGCCTCCGCCGGGAGGTTTGTCAGAGCACAGGGGGAGCCGTCTCCTCGGGAACGGCTCTCCCATTCAAAACCATCTTCCAAAAGGATTTCATGATGAAAACAGTCACCATCTACACCGACGGCGCCTGCTCCGGCAATCCGGGCCCCGGCGGCTGGGGCGCGATTTTGATGTACGGCCCCCACAGCCGGGAGCTCTCCGGCGGCGAGGCCGCCACCACCAACAACCGCATGGAGCTCACCGCCGTGATCCAGGCGCTGTCCCTGCTGAAGGAGCCCTGTATCGTGGACCTCTGGTCCGATTCCAAGTATGTGATCGACGGGCTGGAGAAGGGCTGGGCCAAGGGCTGGAAGGCCCGGGGCTGGAAAAAGGCCGACAAGAAGCCCGCCCTGAATCCGGATCTCTGGGACCAGCTGCTGGCCCTGACAGAGGTTCATTCCCTCCGTTACCATTGGGTCAAGGGCCATGCGGAAAATGCGTACAACAACCGCTGTGATGAGCTGGCGGTGGCGGAGAGCCAGAAATACAAGTAAGGGACCGGGCATGGCTCTTGCACCCGCCGGAGCGGGCAGGGGCCGTACAAGCCGTTTGACAAAGGCAAAGCCTTGGCGGATTCGGAATTTCCTTCCGCCGGGCAAATCAAAAAAATAGCTTCCCCGCCCGGCAGAGCCGGGTGGGGAACCATCTGAAGAACGCATACGGCGACCGCTGTGATGAGCGGGCGGCGGCCGGAAATCCCGATAGACCCCGCCCTCTTCTCATAGGGAGAAAAAGTGAGGGAAACAGACCCATCTTCCAAAAAAATACAACTTTTTCTAAATTTTTCCGCTGTTTACGGAAACAGAAAAAAACATTTACAATCTGTTCATAAGAAAAACATAATTTAGAAAAAATTTTCGGATATCTTTATAATCAAGCAAAGGGTCCTCCCAAACCCGATGCGTTTTCTCCCTCCTAAAAACACACACAGCACAAAGGACCGCCACCCGGCGGTCCTTTGTGTGTTTACGGCTGGATCAGTTCCTTGCTGAGATGGACGATGAAGTCCTGCACATTGGTGACGATGCCCCGGGCGGAGAGGCTTCCCCGGTCACTGAGCTTGTTCACGGCAAATTCCGAGATGTCCACGCAGTAGAAATACACCTGCCGCACCGTTCCGTCTGCCAGCACCCGGTAGGAGGGGGTCATGTTTCCGGCGGCGATGGTGTGGAGGGCGGTGGCCATGCAGATCACCGTGGTGGCGGAGCGGATCTCTGCCCGCATGGCGTCCTGGGCGGCGTAGACGTCCGCCAGCACCGGCGGCAGAGGCCCGTCGTCCCGGATGGAGCCCGCCAGCACGTACGGGACGCCATGCTGTTCGCAGGTGTACAGAATGCCGCTGTCGATCTGCTCCGCTTTCAGAAAGGCGGGGATCGACCCGTGGAGCCGCACCCGGTTGATGGTGTCCAGGTGGTTGTAGTGCCCGTTGGGCTGACTTTCCTGCGTGTAGATGTTCTGCCCCAGGGCGGTGTTGAGGTAGGCCGCCTCCAGGTCATGGGTAGCCAGCGCGTTGCCCGCCAGCACGGCATGGACATAGCCGCCTGCGATGAGCCGGGAGAAGGCGTTGCGGGCGTCGTGGTCAAAGGCGAAGGCGGGGCCCATCACCCAGACCACCTTGCCGTGGTCCCGCTCGTGGCGCAGCAGCTCATAGAGCTCGTCATAGTCCCGGGAAAAGGCGGTCTCCCGGGAGCGGCCCTGCCGGAAGGCGAACACGTCTCTGGCAACCCGCCGCTCCCGGAAGCCGTCCGGGTGGACGAGGATTCCCTCCTCCCCCTGCTCTGTGCGGCCGACGGCCACCAGTTCTCCCTGCCGCAGCCGGCGGAATTCCCGGACGTCGATGCGGCCCCGGTCCCACACGGCCACACAGTCCATCCGGCTCTCCCGGGCCAGATGCCACTGCCCCGCGATCTTGAAATATTCCGGAAAGATGCTCATGGCGTGGAAATTCTCCGGCGCCACGCCGTCCCGTGGCGCCGGGCGGAAGACGGCGTCCGGCGCGTTTTCCAGTGCGGGTGTGGAAAAGTCCGGCGGAAAATAGGGGCGCAGCTGAAACGGCATGATGACGTTCCTCCTTTGAAAGATGGTGTCGGCGTCCCGCCAGATGCAGAGAAGAAAAGCCCGGGGACCGCTCCTCACAATACCTGCGGAGCAGCCTCCAGGCCCGTCGGCATTCCCATCCGGCAAGAGGGCGCGGGAAGTTTGATCGCATTCAGAATATCAGAATGCCGCCAAAAAAACAAGGCCCTTTCTTGTAAATCCGGGCTGCCGGGTGTAGAATATCCAACATACAGGTTTTTCCTTCAAGGAGGCTTTTCAACATGAGAGACGGTTTTATCTCCGTGGCCGCAGGCACCCCCAAAATCCGGGTGGCGGACTGCCGCTATAACGCGGAACAGATTTTTACCCTGATGCGGGAGGCGGACAAGCAGGGCGTCAAGGTGCTGGCTCTTCCGGAACTGTGCCTCACCGGCTACACCTGCGGAGATCTGTTCCTGCAGGACACGCTGCTTCGGGGTGCCGAGGAGGGCCTTCAGACCATTCTGGAGGCCACCCGGAATCTGGACATCGTGACAGCACTTGGTCTGCCCGTGTGGGACAAATGGGACAACAAACTGTATAACTGTGCAGCTGTTATACAAAAAGGAGAGATTTTGGGGCTGATTCCCAAGGTCTATCTGCCCAATTACGGGGAGTTTTATGAGCAGCGGTGGTTTGCGTCCGGCAGCGGCGTGGAGCACGGGATCGAGCTGTGCGGCCAGCATGTGAGCCTCTGTACGAACCAGACCTTTGCCTGCGACACCATGCCTAACCTGGTGATCGGCGTGGAGATCTGCGAGGACCTGTGGGCCCCGGCGCCTCCCTCTGTGGAGCTGGCCCGGAAGGGCGCGACCGTGATCCTGAACCTCTCCGCCTCCAATGAGCTGGTGGGCAAGGCGGATTACCGCCGCTCCCTGGTGACGGGCCAGTCCGCCCGGCTGATGTGCGGCTATGTGTACGCAGACGCCGGGGAGGGAGAGTCCACCACCGACGTGGTGTTTACCGGCCACAACATGATCGCGGAAAACGGCACCCTGCTGGCGGAGCGGCGGTTCGCCACCGGGCTCACCGTCAGCGAGATCGATGTGGACCGGCTGGTCCATGACCGCCGCCGGACCAACACCTTCACCTTCGGCAAGGAGCCGCCGGAAATCTGGCGGTGCAGCTTCACTCTGCCGGTGGAGGAGACCCGGCTCACCCGGTACGTCTCCCCCTCCCCCTTCGTGCCGGAGGATGCCGCCGGCCGGGCGGAGCGGTGTGAGGAGATCCTGCGGATCGCCTCCCTGGGCCTGAAGAAGCGGCTGGAGCACACCGGCGCCAAGACGGCGGTGGTGGGCCTCTCCGGCGGCCTGGACTCCACCCTGGCCCTGCTGATCACGGCCCTGGCCATGGGGATGCTGAACCGGCCCGCCAGCGACATCGTGGCTGTCACCATGCCCTGCTTCGGCACCACCGCCCGGACGAAGTCCAACGCGGAGCTTCTGGCGGAGCGGATGGGCGCCACGCTGAAGATCATCGACATCTCCCAGGCGGTGCGGCGCCATTTCACCGACATCGGCCAGAGCATGGAGAACCATGACGTGACCTTTGAAAACGGCCAGGCCCGGGAGCGGACCCAGGTGCTGATGGACATCGCCAACCAGACCGGCGGCTTGGTGATCGGCACGGGGGATCTCAGCGAGCTGGCCCTGGGCTGGTGCACCTACAACGGCGACCACATGAGCAACTACGCGGTCAACTGCTCCATCCCCAAGACCCTGGTGCGGCATCTGGTGGCCTATCTGGCCCGGGACAACGCGGAGAAGGACGAGGCCCTCCACGACGTGCTGGAGGACATTCTGGACACCCCCGTGTCCCCGGAGCTGCTGCCCGCCGTCCAGGGGGAGATCAGCCAGCGGACGGAGGATCTGGTGGGGCCCTACGAGCTCCACGACTTCTTCCTGTACTACATGCTCCGCTGGGGCTTCCCGCCCCGGAAGATCTACCGTCTGGCGCTGTATGCCCTGGGGAAGACCTACACCCGGGACGTGATCCTGAAGTGGCTGAAGAGCTTCTACCGCCGCTTCTTCTCCCAGCAGTTCAAGCGTAGCTGCCTGCCGGACGGCCCCAAGGTGGGCTCTGCGGCGCTCTCCCCCCGCGGCGACTGGCGGATGCCGAGCGACGCCAGCGCTGCGCTGTGGCAGGCAGAGCTGGAGACGCTGGAGTAAACGGAAGAGAGGAGCCAGTCGCCGAACATCGGGGTCCCCAAAAAATCAAAGATTTTTTGGGGAAAGGAGGAGCAAGGGAGCGTTCGGAGCTTTTGCCGCAGGCAGAAGCGGAGGAAGGCGGACTTTGCGACGACGCGGCGGATGCCGAGCGACGCCAGCGCTGCGCTGTGGCAGGCAGAGCTGGAGACGCTGGAGTAAGCGTATTTTCAACAGCATGTGGAAAACGGACCAGGGTGCCGGCTGTACGGCCGGCGCTCTGGCCTTTTTGCGCGTATACGGACAAACACGGACAGGCAGCACAGAACTTTCACAGTTCTTGACAGATTCTCCCCCCTCCCGTTAAAATAGAAGAAAAATTGTTTGAAAACGGAAAGGAAGCACACGATGGAAGATTCTCTGGAACACATCCGGGAGAGCGCGGAGAGGCGGATGAAGAAGAACGCCTTCATGCTCCATAACTATATCGAGCTGGAGAGTGTGGAAAAAGACCGGGCGGTCTTCAAGCTGGACATCCGCCCGGAGAGCTGCAACCCCTACGGACTGATCCATGGCGGCGCCATCTACACCCTGGCGGACAACGCCACCGGCGCGGCCGCCCACAGCGACGGGCGGTATTACGTCACACAGACCAGCGCGCTCCACTTCCTGCGCAACCAGGCCACGGGAACGGTGCGGGCCTCCGCCTGGGTCCGGCACCGGGGAAAGTCCACAGTCCTCACCGCTGTGGACATCACCGGAGAGGGCGGCAGGCTGCTGGCCACGGGGGAGTTCACCTTCTTCTGTGTGGACAAGGCGCTGATGGACCAGAAGGCGGCCGCTGAGCAGAAATAAGAAAGATGCGGGAGAGGGCGGGCCCCTCTCCCATTTTTTCCGGATACTGTGGAAAACCGGGCCGTCATATCTCCGCCCGCCGCCGCATAAGGTTGTCCCAGAGGTGAGGCGATATGAAGAGACCGGTTTTTCCAGGCCCGCTCAGAAGAGGGCTCCGGCGGCTGGGTGCGGCCGGGCTGGCGGCCGGGACCCTTTGGGCGGTTGTGGTCACCGCCGGTAGCGACAGCGCGTCTGCGGCCTGGGCGGCCCTGCGGGCGGCGTCTCCCCTGGCGGCGCTGAAATGGGAGCTGGGGGACCTGTGGGCGGACGACGACCTCTCCCCCGCCGCAGTGATGACTTTGGGAGAGTCTCCCCTGCTGCTGTCCGCCCGGGCGGCTGTGGCGGAGCTGTGGTCCACCGAGCGGACGGAGGAATCCGGTGCGGACGGCCGGGAGGAGACTGTCACGGAGCCGGTGGAGGAGACGCCGCTGGAGACCACGGGAGAGACGGACAACGGCGTTCCGGCCAGGACGCTGGTGCCCACGGACCCCAGCGGCTATACGGTCTGCGGCCGGGCCTACATCTCCAACAGCACAGACCACGCCCTCACTGTCACGGAGCTGTCGGAGCCCTTTGACGCCCGGCTCACCGATGGGGAGCCTCAGATCCTGATCCTCCACACCCACGGCAGCGAGGCCTACACCCCGCCTCCGGGCACGGACATCGTCTGGTCCGGCAACTACCGCACCACGGACTCCCGCTACAACGTGGTGGGAGTGGGAGACGAGATGGCGGAGGTGTTCACCGCTGCCGGGATCTCCGTCCTCCACGACCGGACACTGTACGACTACTCGTCGTACAACGACGCCTATAACAACGCCCTGGCGGCCATTGAGACCTATCTGGCGGAATACCCCTCCATCCGCTTCATCCTGGATGTCCACCGGGACGCCATCGGCGACGCGGAGGGCAACCAGTACAAGGTGATCTCGGAGATCGACGGGGTGGGCACTTCCGCCCAGATGACCCTGGTGATGGGCAGCGACGGCAGCGGCCTGGCTCATGCGCACTGGATGGAGAACCTGAAACTGGCGGTGGCCCTTCAGAACAATATCCTGCAGAGCTATCCCACCCTGATGCGGCCGATCCTGCTGCGGAACTCCCGCTACAACCAGCACGCCACCACCGGCTCCATGCTGGTGGAGGTGGGGGCCGCCGGCAACTCTCCGGAGGAGGCCGCCCTGGCGGGCCGCCTATTCGCCCAGCAGATGGCGGACTATCTCATTGACCTGGGCAAGTGACAGCGGCGGCCCCGCGGAGAGCAGGCCATCCGGCCCCGGCCCGATGGCAAAAGCCCCGTCCGAAAGGACGGGGCTTTTTATTTTGAGGGATCAGGACGCCTCCGCCAGGGGGAAGGACACCACGGCGGTGAACAGGTCCGCCAGCGTCTCCACGTGGAAATCTCCGCCGCAGGCCTCGGTGAAGGAGCTGGCGATGGAGAGTCCCAGGCCGCTGCCGCCGTCGGTGCGGCTGGCGTCGCCCCGGACGAACCGGGCGGTCAGATCCACGCCGTCGGGCAGTTCCTCTCGGGAGGTGTTCCGGAGACTGGCCTCCGCCCTGCCCGCTCCGGTCTTCAAGGAGAGGTAGACCCGGCTCCCAGCCAGGGCGTATTTCAGGGCGTTGTCGATGAGATTCTGGAACACCCGGTACAGCCGCCGGCCGTCAGCCGTGATCATCACCGGGGCCTCCGGCAGATCCACCCGGAAGGTCAGCCCGCTTCTGGAGATAGGCCCTTCCAGGTCCGCAAGGGTCTGCCGCAGGAGCTTGGCAAAATCCAGCCGGCCCAAGTGGACCGGCAGCTGGCCGGAGGCGGCCTTGCTGACCTCGAACACGTCCTGGACCATCACCGCCAGCCGGTGTGCCTTCTCGTCGATGATCCGGGCGTAGTCCGCCGCCGCGCCCTCCAGGGGCTCCTGCCGCAGCAGCTCCGCGTAGGAGAGCACGGAGGTCAGGGGCGTCTTCAGGTCGTGGGACACGTTGGAGATCAGCTCCACCTTCATCCGCTCGCTGCGGGTCTGCTCCGCCAGGGCCCGGTGGAGGCCCGCCTGGATGTCGTTCAGCTGCTCCGCCGTCTGGTGCAGGTCCGCGTCCGCCGGCAGGTTCAGGGGCGTCTCCAGGTCCCCGTCCCGGATGGCCGTCACCTGGTCCGCCAGCAGGCCGATGTCCCGGGCCAGGGCGGCGTTTTTCCGCAGGATCCAGCAGAGTACGGCAGCTGGCAGCAGAAGCGGAAGGAATGTGAACCAGAAGAGATCGTCATAGGCGGAGATGCCCAGAATACGGGTCAGTACCAGCAGCCAGAAGGCAGCTGGCAGGCAGATCAGGACCAGCGCCAAACGATTCCAGCGGCTGAGACTGCGCTGGAAGGGGTATTTCTTAGCGCGAACGGACAGCGCCCCCAGCAGACTCCACCGCTGGTCCGGCTGCGTGTTTTTCCGGGTGATGTGCCGCAGCCACAGGGCCCACACCAGCGCCAGCAGCGCCGGGGCATTGGCGGGCAGCAGCGCCAGCAGCCGCAGAACGTCCGTCAGAGAGGACCCCATCCAGCCGTAGTACCAGAGCTCAAAGGGAGAGAACCCGCCACCGTAGGGTGAGAGCCCGCTGTATCCTGTGAAAAACACCATGGAGAGGACTGCCAGGGCCGCCGCCAGCCACCAGATCTCCCCGGGCACGCGGCGAGTGAGGGCGGCCAGCTTTTTCTCCGCCCGCCGCCGGTCCGCCCGCAGGAAATGGGCGGCAATCAGGCATACGGCTCCGGCCGCGCACAGCACCGCCCGCAGCAGGTAGAACCCCTGCATCTCCCGAATGCGCTGATACAGGCCGTAGAAATCATTGTAGGAGCGGGATACTCCATCGCTCTTCAACTGGAGATAGGGCACCGGCTCCTGCCGGATGGCCATGTAGACGGTCACGCCCGCCACGTCCTCTCCGGCGGTGAAGTTCTCATAGCCCGGGACATCCCACAGGGAATCCTCTGTGAAAAATCCATCGCCGTAAACGTCCACCGGCTCTCCATCCTTGGTGATGGTGACGGTGCCGTTCTGGAAGGTCAGCAGGAAGTTGTAGCTCTCCGGCACGGTCCAGCTGGAGGAGAGGATCATATCCGCCGGAGCATTGCTGTAATAGGAGTCCTCCCCCGGTCCCCGGACCCGGTAGAGGAGATTCTTGTCCTCTGCATAGGAGGCATCCGGCGCCTCCTCTTCCGCGGTCGTTATATCTTCTGTGGCAGTGTCCGTGAATCCCCACTCGTACCAGGCGCCGCCATCACCGGACACGACGTAGGTGTCCCCGGAAGCGGTATCCCACCACTCCAGGTCGCTGCCGGTGGCCATGGCCAGAAAGGCCCGCAGCCGCTGGGCCACCTCCTGCCGGAAGGCCGGGGTCTCCTGCCAGTCTGTACTCCGCCATCCGCTGCCGAAGGAGCCGCTGTCGACCCCGCTGGCCAGGCGTCCCGCCGTCTGCCCCAGGCTCCCCAGCACCAGGCTCACGCCCAGCACCAGGGCCGCCAGCCCGGCCGCCGCCCGCAGCCTGCCGCAGGTCTTTTCGGAGACGCGGACCTTCGCCACGCCGGGGGCGTCCTCCGCCCCCTTCAGAGCCTCCCGGACCTCCCCGGCCACAAACTGTTCCAGACCTTCGTCAGGTCCCGTGCTGTTCCATTTTGTATCCAATGCCCCACACCACCTTGATGTAATCTGGCTCCTTGGGATTGAGCTCGATCTTTTCCCGAATGCGCCGGATGTGGACCATCACCGTGTTTTCGCAGGCGTAGGCCGCCTCCCCGTCCCACACCCGGCGGTAGATCTCCTCCGCCGGGAAGATGCGGCCGGGGTTGCGCATCAGCAGGTCCACGATCTTCGTCTCCGTGGCGGTGAGCTTCACCGTCTCCCCGTCCGCCCGCAGCTCCCGCCGCGCCGGGTCGTAGGTGAGCCGGCCGTTGACCAGCAGGCCCTGCTGTTCCTCCGCGTGGACGTCCCCCAGCAGGGTGTACCGCCGCAGCTGGCTCCGGACCCTGGCCGCCAGCTCCTGGGGGTTGAAGGGCTTGGTCACATAGTCGTCCGCCCCCATGGAAAGGCCCAGGATCTTGTCCGTGTCCTCGCTTTTGGCGGAGAGGACGATCACAGGCAGGTTCCGCTTCTCCCGGATGCGGAGCAGGGCGGACAAGCCGTCCAGCTTGGGCATCATCACGTCGATGAGGATCAGCCGCACCGCCGGGTCCAGGGCCAGATCCAGGGCCTCCATGCCGTCATAGGCCCGCAGGACCCGGTAGCCCTCCCGCTCCAGGGTGATGGCGATGGCCCCCACGATCTCCGGATCGTCGTCCACCACCAGAATGCACGCGTTCATCTCGATCCCTCCTTGAGCTGATTGTAGCATACCGGGGAATTCTTACAAACACCCGGAGAAATTTCTTACAGATTTCTTACGGTTTCAAGCGGCACAAAAAAGGGCCCTCCCGGGAAGGAAAGCCCTTCTTTTCAATGGATCACTTTTTCAGTGGCATGGAGAAGAGGAATCGGGTGGAGGCCTGGTCGCTCTCCGCCTTCAGAGTCCCCTTGTGCTCCGCCGCGATGGCGGCGGCAATGGGCAGCCCCAGGCCGAAGCCGGACTGCTCCCCCCGGGAGGCGTCCGCCCGGTAGAACCGCTCGAACAGGCGGCCCAGCTGGTCCGGCGGGATGGGTTCGCCGGGGTTGGATACCAGCAGCCGGGCCTGCCGGTCTGTGCGCCGCAGGGTCAGGCTGATGGCGCCCCCCGCCTGCCCATACTTGATGGCGTTGTCCAGCAGGACCCCGATCAGCTGGCGCAGCTTGTCGGCGTCGCCGGTGACCGTCACGTCCGGGGCGATGTCGCTCTTCAGGGGCTTTCCGGCCTCAAAGGCCACCGGCTCAAAGGCTAGCACGCAGTCCGTGGCCAGATCGGAGAGCGAGACCTCCCCCATCACCGCAGTGGGGACCGCGTTGTCCGCCCGGGCCAGGGTCAGCATCTCCTCCACCAGGGATTTCATCTGCTTGGCCTCGGAGCGGATGTTGTCCGCCCACCGGGCCGGGCGGTCATCCAGGGGCGCCGCCTCCAGCAGCTCCGCGTTGGAGAGGATCACGGTCAGCGGCGTCTTCAGCTCGTGGGAGGCGTCGGAGAGGAACTGCCGCTGCTGCCGCCAGGCCTTTGCCACCGGGCGGGTGGCCCACCGGGCCAGCAGGATGGAGACGCCCAGAAGCAGCAGCAGCGCCGCCAGGCCGATCTGGAGATAGGAGCCCATGATCTCCTGCAGCGTGGCCTGCTCCATGGACATGTCCACAAAGGCGATGCGCTCGTAAAGTCCGTAGTCCTGGCGCAGATACCGCAGGCCGTAGCTGTGGATGGTGCCCTCTGGCCGGTTCTGCTGGAGACAGTCGGAAAGAATGGCCTTCAGCTCCTGCGTGTCCTGCAGGTTGGAATAGGTCCCGCCTGTGACAAAGGCCTCGTAGACCCCGCTGCGGTCCCAGAGATTCACCGTGAAATAGGGCAGCAGAACGTCTTCCCCGCCCCGGTTGAGCCCCAGATCCGGCCGGCCGCTGGGGGTGTCGTCCTCCATGACCCGCTGGAGCACCTGATGGCTGATGACCTCGATATTCTGCTTGGCGGAGGAGAACACGGCCGTGAACACCACGCCCAGCACCGCCGTCACCAGGATCATGCACATGGCCACGAATTTGATCTGCAATTTTCGGATCATGGGAGGATCGCCCCATTCCTGTCGAAAACTCTGTGGAAAAGTGGAAAAATGTGGACTTTGTGGAAAACTACGCTTCCTCCGGCGCCTCCAGGCAGTAGCCCACCATGCGGATCGTGCGGATCTTCACCCGGGAGTGGAGATGGTCCAGCTTCTTCCGCAGGAAGGAGATGTAGACCTCCACGTTGTTGTCCTCCGCGTCGGACTCATAGCCCCAGACCTTCAGCAGCAGCTTCTCCTTGGTGATGACCAGCTTCCGGTTCAGCATCAGCATCTCCATCATGTCGAACTCCTTCCGGCTGAGCCGCACGGATCGCTCGCCGCAGGAGAGGGTGAAGGAGGTCTTCTCCAGCCGCAGGTCCCCATATTCCAGGGCGTCGGTCTGCCGCAGCTCCGGCTGGCGGCGGGTCAGGGCCCGGATGCAGGCCAGCAGCTCCTTGGGCTCAAAGGGCTTGGTGAGATAGTAGTCCGCGCCGGAGTCCAGCCCGTTCACCCGGTCCGTCAGCTCGGACCGGGCGGTGAGCATCAGCACCGGCGTGGTGCTGCCCTCCGCCCGCAGGCGGCGCAGCACGGTGAAGCCGTCCAGCTTGGGCAGCATCACGTCCAGCAGGATCACGTCATAAATGGAGGTCAGGGCGTTGTCCAGCCCCGCCTCGCCGTCGTGGCAGACGTCCACCGTGTAGCCGTTCAGCTCCAGCAGGTCCTGGAGGGTGGCGGCCAGGCGGACCTCATCCTCCACCACCAGTACGCGCATGAGATCACCTCCGTTTGCAGGATCGCGCACCGTTTCCGCCGGCAGCGCCACACAGGGGGGAGCCCGGGGGCTCCCCCCTGGTCAGATGCGACGGATGGGAAACGAGATCGAGTTTATTCGCCCGCGGCGTCCGCCGCAGTCAGGCCGTTCTCCGCCACGGAGAGGATGGTGTCCACCGAGGCGGTGTCCATCTGGTAGATGGTGGAATCCCCCTCCATGCGGACGTAGTAGCCGGTCTGGTCCAGGTTCTCGCTGCCGAAGGTCAGGGTCAACGTCCCCTCCGTGCCGGTGTCGTTCAGATAGAGGATGGTGACCGTGGCCTGGGGCGCGTCGAAGCCGCACAGGGCAGCCGCCTCGTCCGTGGGCTTGTAGTCCACGCATTTGGTGAAGGTCAGCGACCCCAGCTCCGCCAGCAGAGAGGCGGTGTCCGCGCTGCCGGTGACGTCCTCGCCGCCGGCGGCCCAGGTGACGGTGACCGTCTCCTCCCCGGTCTCCTCGTCGGTGGAGGTCTCCTTGTCGATGGGCCGCAGCAGGGTGCTGGCGGCGCCCTCAACGGTGACGGACTGGAGGTTTTCCTCCGTCAGCTGGGGCAGCTCCGGCAGGTCGCACATGTCATAGATGGTCTTGGACATCTCGGTGTACAGGGAGTTGGAGATGATATACACCGGGCTCTCCTGGCCGTTCATCAGCATATAGTAGCTGTTGCCGTCCGTGGTGGTGTTGCCCAGGGAGATGGTCAGCGTCCCGCCGTCCGGCTTGGTCGCGGTCAGGGTGGCGAAGGGCTGGTCCAGGCCGTAGGCCTCCAGCGTATCGCCCTCCGTGATGGTCTGCTGGGGCTTGAGGTTGGTGAGAAGGGCCAGGATCGACTGGATGGTGGAGTCGTCCAGGGGAAACTCCGGGTCGTCGGACCAGACCCACGTGCCCGCCTCATCCAGGTGGAAGGACAGCGTGGCGCTGCCGTTGTCATAGGTGAGGGACGAGTAGGCGGCCTCCGTCTCCGTGATGACGCTGGCGGCGTCCTGGGCGGCGGCCTCCTCGGCTTCCCGCTGGGCGCTGGACCGCTTGACGGCGGAGACCACCGCCAGCAGGATGCCCAGGACCACCAGGATCCCCAGCAGGAGGAACAGCGTCTTCTTCTTCTGTGCTCGATTCATGCTCATATGCTCCTTCGTCACAGTTTCCGGCGGTGCATCCAGCGGACGAAGCCGTAGATCAGCAGCGCCGCGGGGATCACCAGGATAAACAGCAGGCCCCAGATGCCGCCGGTCGTGATGGTGTTGGTGGGCGTCAGCAGGCTCACCGGCTCCACAGAAATGGCGGACACATCGTCAAAGCCCACGGTGGCGGAGTGGATGAAGAGATCCACGTTGTCCACATTGGTAAAGCTGTTGGTCACATCGGTGTTGATCAGCGTGTCCGCGCCGTAGACCGTCAGGCGGGCAGTGGTGTCCTCGCTGATTTCCTCCGTGGCCACGGCGCCCACCACATAGGTTCCCTGGGTCATGTTGTCCGCGTCCAGCACGGCATAGCCGTTCTCCGTGGTGGTCAGGAAGGGCTGGACCGTGATGGTGTCCCGGGCGGGATCCGCCAGGGTGAAGCCCCGGGAGGCGTAGAACAGGACCATGGAATCACTGGTGAGGCTGCTGGCCGCATCCACAGAGGTGTCCACCTGCGCGAAGAACAGATAGGGGTTGTTCTGATAGCCCTGGGAGGTGTCCGCGATCATGCCGTCCGCCACCTGCATTCCGTAGGCGGCGCACAGGGCGTTGAAGTTGGGCAGGTCCACCAGCTCGCCGGCCATGTTGTAGATCACCTGGCCGCCCTCCGCCAAATAGTTCAGGATCATATCCAGCTCATCGTCCGCCAGATCCTGGTCCGGCTCGTTGAGGATCAGCAGGGAGCAGTCCTCGGGGATGCCGCCGTCGGTGAGCAGGTTCACCCGCTCCACGGACATGTGAAGCCGCGTGAACCGCTCCTTCACGCTGATGGGGACGGCGGTCTCGTTGTGGCCCGTGGTCTCATACACCATCCGGGTCACGCCGGTGAGCACGCTGTCGATGGCGGAGGTCAGCAGGCTCTCTCCGTCGAAGTCCGTCTCCGTGTAAGTGCCGTAATAGTAATACGACATCATATCATACCCGATTATGTCGCTGATGTCAAAGGACTCCTGCCGGCCGGTGGCCTCGCAGGTGACCACGATGGTATCCGCCTCCACGCCGTACTGGGACAGGGCGGAGGGATAGACCGTGGGGTCGGTGTATTCCAGGGTCAGGTGGTCGCTGAGATCTGTATAGATGTCCAGAAAGCGGACGATCCGGGTATCCAGCGTGTCCTTGTCGGTGAGCACGTGGATCACCACGTCGTCCTCCAGCCCCGCCAGGTAGTCCTGGGAGGTCTCGCTGATGTCGTAGATCCCGCTGCCCGTCAGGTCGATCTGGGCCCACTGTTCCGGCAGCTGTGCCGCCAGCAGGTTGAACACCAGCACCGCCGCCACGGCCAGGGCCGTCAGTCCGGCGGAGAAGGCGCCCCTGCGGGAGGCGTGGCGCCCCGCGGTCTCCCGCAGGCTGTTTTTCCAATCCATGTGTTCCATGTTCACACGCCTCCTCTCAGTTCCACCGGCGCTTCTGGATGACCTGGACGGTCAGAAAGACCAGCAGCGCGCTGATGGACAGGTACAGCAGGATCCCGGGCACGTCGAAGACGTGGTCTGTGGAAAAGCTGTCGAAGGCGGAGAGCAGGGAGAACTTGCCCAGCACATCCGGCAGCAGGTTGGCGAAGACGGAGGAGTCCCGCAGGTAGAAGGCGATCAGCACCGCAGCGCCGGCCACCAGCACGCCGGCTGTGACCTTCCAGTTGTTGGACAGGGCGTTGATGAGGAAGCACACCAGGATCAGCACCACAAAGAAGCCCAGCAGGGACCCGACGGCGGTGGAGGGCAGGAAGCCCACCAGGCCGTCCCACAGATACAGCAGGAGCAGCAGGCCGAAGGTGCCCACCGCGGCGATGATCTGACTCTCCGTCAGGGAGGAGATCAGCATGCCCACGGCGATCTCCACCGCGCCCAGCAGGAAGAAGGCCAGAATGGCGCCGTAGTCCGCCAGCAGGAAGGCCGTGCCGTTCAGCGCGATGATGAGGGGGCACAGGCAGGCGATGGCCACCGGCACGGCGAACACCGTCAGCATGGCGAAGTACTTCCCCAGCACCACGGCGGTGACGGATACCGGCGCCGTCAGCAGCAGCTGGTCCGTCTTGGTGTGGCGCTCATCCGCCATGGAGCGCATGGTGAGAATGGGGACCACCACCATGAAGATGAAGAGAGAGGAGCCCAGAGAGAGGGAGAAATAGGGGTATCCCTGAAACAGGTTGTAGGCAAAGAAATAGATGCCGATGAAGACCGTCAGGACCGCCACGAAGATCCAGCCGATCATGGAGTTGAAATAGGAGCTGACCTCCCGCTTATAAATCGCCTTCATCGCCGCCCGCCTCCTTTTCCGCAGTTTCCGCAGGGGTCTGGAACAGCGCCGCCGCCCGGGCGGCCACCGTGTCGTCATCGTCCGTCAGGTCCAGGAAGACCTCCTCCAGAGAGGCCGTCCGGGGCCGCAGCTCCAGCAGGGGCAGCCCCGCCTTTGCAAAGGCGAAGAACAGCGCCTCCCGGATGTCCCCCTCCATCTGGATGGCGAAGCGGGCCGTGTCCTCCGTCCGCCCCAGCAGGGTCCGGCCGGTGATGCCCGCCACCCGGTCCAGCACGGCCTCTGCCGCCTCCGGCGCGGCCTTTGCCGTCAGTTCCAGGGAGCCTCCTGCGGAGAGCTTCTCCTCCAGGTCCTCCGGGGTGTCGCACACCACAAACCGGCCCTTGCGGATGATGAGGACCCGGTCGCACACCGCCCGGATCTCAGAGAGGATGTGGGAGCTGAGGATCACGGTGTGGTCCTTGGCCAGATGCCGGATGAGATCCCGGATCTCCACCACCTGCTTGGGATCCAGGCCCACGGTGGGCTCGTCCAGAATGATGATCTTGGGGAAGCCCAGGATGGCCTGGGCCAGGCCCACCCGCTGGCGGTAGCCCTTGGACAGGTTCCGGATCAGCCGGGCGCTCATGTCCTCCAGATGGGTCAGGGCCAGGACCTTCGCCAGCTGGTCCGTCCGCTGCTCCTTTGGGATCTTCTTCAGCTCCGCGCAGAAGCGCAGGTACTCCTCCACCGTCATATCGGGATACAGCGGCGGGATCTCGGGGAGATAGCCGATGCAGGCCCGGGCGGCCTCCGGCTCTTCCAGGATATCATGGCCCTCCACCAGGACCTGTCCCTCCGTGGCCGCCAGATAGCCGGTCATGATATTCATTGTGGTGGATTTGCCGGCGCCGTTCGGCCCCAAGAAGCCGAAAATCTGGCCGTCCTCCACCGTGAAGCTCAGATGGTTCACCGCATAGCGGTTGCCATAGCGCTTCACCAGGTTTTTGACCTCGATCACACAAATAACCTCCTTCAGGGATGGAGACGGGCAGGGTCCGCTCCAGTCAGCTCTCACAGTATAAAAAAAGAAACTGAAAACTATCTGAAAGAATGAACAGAACTT
>DWXY01000049.1 GCA_019118935.1 Candidatus Oscillibacter pullicola | reverse complement strand
CAGAAATGACTGCTTGACCCAGAATCCATTACCAGCCTGCTGCGGGAAGATTATGCCCGCAGCAGGCTGGATTCTTTTGTGAGGTGGGAACGCCATGGATGGATCGGAAATCAACTATGTCCGTCTGGAGGAACAGCTCAACCGGCTCCTGTATGATCCGGAGATCCGGGCGCTCCGGGGGGCTCTGCCGGCATATGTGACCGGGAAGCTGCGGGAGGGAATGACTTCCCGGCTGAGAGAACTGGGATTCACCCCTGCCGCGGAGGCGGAATTTCTCTCCGCGCAGGCTGTCCGGACAACGCGTGTTTTCCAGCTTGTGCAGGACCACCAGGAGCAGATCGGCCTCTCCGGCAGAATGCTCCGGCAGTTTCGGATGATGGCCAAGGCGGACCGGTCGGGCGCGCTGGCTTTCTTGCAGGAAGTTCTTCTGGAAAAGGAGCAGATCCGCTTCCGGCAGGAGGCCGGAATTCCGGCCAAAGTCTGGCTGAACTTTCTCAACTCCCGGAACCTCACCGGGGAAGCAACTCTGGAGAAAATGCGCAGCGCGCTGGGGCTAAGCCCGGCGGAGTGTGCGCAGTTCAACAGCCGGGTGATCCGCTGCATTTTCAGCGTGAATGAAGCGCTGCGAAAAGAGGTCCACAGGCTGCGGGAGGGCACCGGCATGAGCATTTCCCAGTTCCTGGTGTATGCGTGGATCAGCAAGGACGCCTGGGAGGCCTTCTACCCCGCCCGTCAGGCCGGGGAGCAGGAACACAGGCAAACCAGCCAGGAAACGCTTTTGAAGCTGCTGATCGGGTACGGGCTGGATGAGGATGCTGCCAGGGCGTTTCTGGGAATAGCCGGCAGTGCGTTTGTTGTCCGCAGGGATCTGGTAGTACTCTCCGGCGTGGGCTGCGGGTACTGCCAGCCCATGCAGATGCAGGAGATTCTGGAATTTTTCTCCCTGGGGCGGGACGGACAGCGGTATTTCGACAACCTCTATCGCCTCTGACCGGCGCGCTTTTTTCCCCGCGGAGCGGTAGCCGCCCGGGGAGTCCCATGATAGGATCAGAATCAGGAAACGGCAAAAGGACGCTTTCCGGGGATCCCGCCCGGCGGTCCGGAGAGCGGACAAGGACATAATTTTGGAAACGAGGTGGACAGGATGAACCATACCCCAGACTTTTTTGACAAGACGTTTCCCCGGGAGATTTACCGGCAGATGCTTGAAACCGGTAATAGCAAAAACCTGATTCAGACGCTGGTCGACATGCAAACGGCCCACGGCATCAGTACCGAGCAGGCGCAGCAGACGGCGCAGATCTGCCTGGCAGCGGTAGCCAGCTGCGAGAGGATCCGGGAGGCTGCCTATGAGGATTCAGGAGCACTGCTGGACCAGTTTCTGGAGAGTGCAAAGGCCAAGACAGATGAGAACCGGGCGTTGCTGCTCCACAAGCTCTATTTTGGACTGACGGCCCATCAGGACCCGGATTTGGCGGAGAAGCTGGCGCAGGGAATCTCAACGGAGGAACTTTTCTGGCGCTACTACGGCGCACAGCCTCCGCAAACGCCGGAGTCCCTCACGGCCCTGGAGGCACAGGTCCGCAGGGTCCTGGAAACCTATGACCTCTCCCCCAAGGTGATCCGGGCGCTTATGAAGGACATGGAGATCAACGGTGACTATCTCGCCACCTTTACCGCATTGGGAGAAGGCGGCAGCCAGTATAAATGCATCGTTGCCATGGAGCTCTATCTCAGCGGCGGCATGACGATTCACGAGGCCGCCAACGTGGCCTGCGCGGGCGTGGAAACCCAGGCGGTGGCGGATGCCGTTGAAAAAGGTTTCCTCACCCGGGAGCGGGCCAAAAAAATTCTGATCGCCGCAGCGGTTGCAGTGGTCGTCATCGGGGTGGGAATCACGCTCTATCAGGCCGGTACCGCTATCGCAGCAGCCAAAACCGCCGCCGTTATGGCGGAAGTGGTCAACGCTCACTCGGTGGCGGAACTGCCCGCCGTGTTCGCCCAGTTTGCCACGGCCACCACCGCCTCCGGCGCTCCGGCCCTGCAGTTCGCCGTGATGGGGGCGGAGGCGGTTTCCGACCTGGCCATGTCGATCCGGCACGAGGCGCTGGTCAAGCAGGTGATCGGGTTTGTCACAGTGGTGCTGGGCTTTGGCCTGGCCCGGATTTCCGACCGGACGGCAGATGCCATCGGCGAGTTTTCCGCTGTGCTGCGGAAAGACACTTCGTCCGTTCGGACGGCCATGGAAACCGTGGCCGGCGACTCGGCGCAGGCCCATGAAACCCGGAACGATCAGGAGGAAGAAACAGAGGAGGCCCCGGCAGTCAATCTCGAACCCGTGACCTTCTGAGAGCGCATGGGTAATAATTAAAACAAAGCGTCACTTTTTTTCCCGCCGAGCGGTTGGTATTTTCCTCCAGAACTTTTACAATAAGACCATCAAGAGGAAACCAGACAAAATGATTGGAAACTATGAAGGAGGCAATTATCATGCGCAAGAACGAGTATGTCCTGTACAGCAAGCAGGAATTCATGGAGATCTACCGCGAGATCAGTTCCGACAAGGGGCTGCTGACAGCTCTGGTGGATATGCAGACCAAAGCCGGCATCAATGAACGCAAGGCCTATGAAACGGCCAACGAGCTGATCGGTGAGGTGGCCCGGTTTGAGTGCGCCAAGGAGCTGGTTCAGGAGGAAACCACAGCCGTGCTGGACGACTTCCTGAAATGCGCGCGAAACCTGCAGGGCTACGACCGCAAGGTGATTCTGCACCAGATGGCCTTCGGCCTGGAACTGTATTCCGATCCGGCCATGCTGGATAAGATCAAGGAGGGATCCACTCCCGACGAGCTGTTCCGAGCCTACTATGCGGCCCACGGGGAAGATCCGGCGCTGACGGAAGAAGTTCTGGAAAAGAACATCCGCCGGAAGATGGAGCAGTTCCGGCTGTCCCCCGGGGCCTTGCGGACCATTGCCTGGAAGCTGGGGCAGTCCCAGGAGGTGCTGGCCACCGCCGCCGCTCTGGGTGAACATCACCTGCGCTTCCAGTGCGTGGCAGCCATGGACCTGTACCTGCGTACCGCAGACACCATTTCCGTAGCGGACGCAGTCATCCTCTCCTCCACCCACGCGGATGTGGAGGCGGCAGCGGACGCAGTGGCCCGGGGCCAGATGGCGGCAGAAACTGCCTCCAAGATCATCATCGCCGTGTGCCTCACCGCATTGATCCTGGGCGGGATGGTGATCCTCTCCACTCACTTTATCCCCGGAGCTGTGGGTACCATCATCGGGAATTCCTCCTGGGGCCTGCTCAACAGCGAATTGGGCTATGCGGCGCTGTCCGACGGCCTGACCTTCATGGAACTGGGTGTCGGCGCCGGCGCAGCGGTTCTGAAGGAGAGCCTTGTGAGTACGGGAATGAATCTGCTCTTTACCGGCCTGGGCGTGGGTATCTTCTCCGACCGCATTGCCGCCGCGCTGGGCAATATCTGCGCAAAGAGCAATTTCCTCCACAGGGACTACTCTCCGGCGGTGGCCGACGGTCTGAACACGCTGGCTGACCGCGCCGAGGCTGGACAGACATCCGCTTCCGACCGGGAGGATCAGACGGCGCATGCCGAAACGGCCCTGGAGAATCCGCAGACCGTTGTCTTTTGACCCGCCTTGTGGCGGAGCGAGGAAATGCCATGAAAGATGAATTGAAAAAGTGGGCCCGAAAACAAGCCGGGGAGCTTCGGGAAATTGGCAAGGAAGCCTCCTGGACGGCCCGGAAGCTATATTCGGACTATAAGGCAAAATCCGAACCGCCGGTTCGCCCCCAGCGACCGGCGGCTCGCCCGCAAAGGCCGGCTCAGTCCCCCCGTCAAGAGCTGACGGAGCGGATGGATCGGGAAATCCACCGGGCCTATTACCGCGAAGGCGGCGTACGCTTTTTCGCCTGCGGACTGCGGCGGTACGCTGCCGTGGCCATGGAACGGGAGGAGGACATACAAATGGTGTGGGCCGGTGCCTACAACACGAACCTTCGCCCTATGCTGCGCCAGGTGGAAAAGCTGGAGCAGACGCTGGAGGATCTGCGTACTCAGTTTGCCTGTGAACCCTTGGACTTGAAAAACGTGCAGCTTTTAGAATGCATGCGGACCTTTGCCCAGCGGGTCCGCACCGATCGCCTGGACCAGGAGAGCGACTGGCAGACGGAAGCATACCGCGAGGCCGTGAGAAACTACGCGGCAGATCTGAGCGAGCAGCTTCTGGAGGTCTACTATCCGCCGGAGGATGAATGATCATAAAGGAGAGAGAAAAATATGGCACAGGTCAAGAATGAGCACCGCACACCTGTTGCGGGATGGTTTATGCACACCCCCTTTCAAGCATCATTGGTGTACTCCCGCCTGTCGGCGGTGGACTATGATTTCATTGTGGGACTGGATGTAGGCCACGGAGAAACGATCGCCTATATGTTCAGCACTGAGCAGGCCACGGACCAGAACGGCGCCACGGTTTCTCAGCCCAAGGTTGAGCGGCTGCGCCTGAATCACGAGGACGACGCCAAGGTACCAACTCTTCTCCGCTTTTCAGGCAATCAGGTCATCGTGGGTAAAAAGGCCAAAAATGTCCCCGGGTTTTTCCAGCATTTCAAGACCGAGCCGGAAAAGTGGGATACGAAGATCGATGGGGTACATACCCACGGAGAACTGATGGACGCCTTCATCCGCACCTTGTGGAAACAGATCCTGCAGTATCAGCCCAAGCTGGCCGAGGCCGTGAGCCGGGACCGGGTGCTTGTCACCGTCGGCTGTCCGGCGTCCGATGCCTGGACCAGTTCCGAAGCCATGGACCGCTACGAAAAGCTCCTCCGGCGGGCTACGAAATGCGCCCATGTGTCTGTGCTGCCGGAGTCCACGGCCGCCATCATGGCAGCAGTGCTCAGCGCGGAGGAAACGGTGCCCAAGTACAAGCTGGCACTGGAGCAGGGCGTGGCAGTGCTGGATGCTGGTTCCTCCACCCTGGATTTCACCTATGTGAAGATGGGAAAGACCCTGATCACTCGCAGCCTGCGGCTGGGCGGGCACGATCTGGATGAGCAGATGCTGGAAGTGGCCATGGAGGACAGCGGCCTTACCAGGGACCAGATCCCCACAGAGCAGCGGCAGACACTGCTGGTGCAGCTGCGGGAGATGAAAGAGGCGTTCTATCCCAACCGGGAGTCCCTGGGCATTCAGGTAATCCCCATCTGGGGCGTGGACGAAGCCGGGCGGGCGGACGGAGATCTGCCCAGCAATCTGCAGCTGAAATTTACCCTGAACGCAGCCTTCATGGAGCGGGCCCTGAACCGCAAGGAAATCCAGCTCCACGGCCATCTCTCCGCCAAGCAGTCCTGGTTGGAGCTGTGCGGGGAGTTCGTGCAGTTCACCAAGGCCCTGGCAGACTCCTGCGACAAGGTGGTCCTCACCGGCGGAACCAGCTTCGTCACAGAGCTGAGCGACACGGTGCGCAGGAGCTACGGCGACCGGGTCATTCAGAGCCGGGACCCCTCCTCTTCCGTGGCCAAAGGCCTTTGCTATGCCAAGAGCCTGGAGGTCCGTGGCAAGGATCATGTCAGTGCCTATAAGGCTCATGTGGATAAAGTTTCCAATCGCGGATATGAGTCGTTCGCAGATGAACTGGCACATCACATCACCCATGTGGTATTCGATGGCATGAAAGACAGTGCGGCTTCACTGGCGGAACAGGGCGAAACCGTTACCGTGGAGCGGTTTATTTCTGATGTAAACGAGCGTGTTCGCAGTGATGATCGACTGGTGGGAGATGCCGGACGGCAGACGGTTCAGAATCTGTTTGCCAAACAGTTTTCCAGTATCGTCAGCAACCTTTATGAAGAGGCCAACAAGATTTCTTCTGATATTTACGGGGCCAATCTGGATTCCGTGCCAAAATTGACCCGGCTAACCCGGGAACAGATGGACGTTATCTTCCAAAATATAAATCTCAACAGTGCTATCAACAAGGCGTGGATCACTGTGATTTCACGAACATTTTTCTCGGTCTTTTTGAACATTCTGTACTGGACTGTGCTGGTGCTGACCTTGACCATGCAGATTCCTGCCGCCGGAGCAATTGCGGCCTTGGCCATGACTTTGGAGCGCGAAGATTTCCAGGAGAAGGCAGTTGAGTTCTTTAAACGAAACAACACAAAAATTAAGACCAGTCTGCTCAATAAGATCATCCACAGGCTCAC
>DWXY01000048.1 GCA_019118935.1 Candidatus Oscillibacter pullicola | reverse complement strand
CTTGGTCTCCTCCTCAAACAGGAACTCATAGGAGGGATTGCGGATAATCTCCGTGGTACCAGTAATACCATACTTGCTCAGATCAATGGTTGCCATTTGAATGACCTCTTTTCTGAATGATCTTCCAGCCGCCGGGCATCCGCCCGGGCAGCGGAGCGTGTCCCAAAACATTTATAATAATACACGTTAGCCGGACTAAAGTCAATCGCATTCAGAATTGCAATTTAGTTATAGCTTTTATTGTATTTTACATATTTGACAGCGGTTTTGCCAGCTGAATTCCGGGAAAAACAGAGGATTTCAGCCCTCGGCCCGGCGCAGCGCTTTGGAAAGGGCGGCGAAGTCGGAAATTGACAGCCGCTCGCCCCGGATATTCTCCGACAAGCTGCAGCTGGAGACCGCATTGGAGATTTCTTCCTTGGAGAGCGGTCCCCCTAAGGACGCGCTTAAACTGTTCACCAGTGTCTTTCTCCGCTGGGCGAAGGCGGCCCGGACCACCCGGAAGAAGTGGGCCTCGTCGTCCACTTCCTCCGGCGGCGGGCAGGGAACCATGCGCAGCACGGAGGAAGTGACCTTGGGGGCGGGCAGGAAGCACTCCGGCGGCACGTCAAAGAGGAGCTCCGGCCGGGTGTGGTACTGGCAGAACACCGAAAACGCCCCATAGTCCGCCGTCCCCGGGGCGGCGCAGATCCGCCGGGCCACCTCCCGCTGGATCATCACGGTAATGGTCTTGAAGCACCCAGCCTCAATGAGGGCGGTGATGGCTGGGGTGGTAATGTTATAAGGCAGGTTGGCGCAGGCCAGAGGGGTGAGTCCTGAGAACTTCTCCCCTACCAGAGCCGGAATGTCCGTCTTCAAAATATCACCCGGACACACCTCCGCATTGGGACAGTCGGCCAGCGTCTCCTCCAGAATGGGCAGCAGAGAGCGGTCCAGCTCCACCGACGCTACCTTGTCCGCCCGTTTGGCCAGTTCCCGGGTAAGGGGGCCGATGCCCGGTCCCACCTCCAGCACACCAGTCCCCTCCCCTGCTCCCGAGGCCGCCGCGATGTCCTGAGGCACCCAGGACTGGATCAGGAAATTCTGCCCCATACTCTTGGAGAAGCGGAAGCCGTGGCGGGCCAGCAGGGCCTTGATCTCGTTGATGCTGCATAAATCCATAGCTCATCCTCATTTCGGTTCACGTTTCCTCCAATATAGAAGAAAAACCGGAGGCCGTCAAGAGAATTTCTTGCCCATGCGGGCGGGCTGTGATACAATTTTCTGCACACAAGCGGCCGCGCAGTGCGCGGAGCAGAGAACAGAGGAGGCAGACGCCATGAAAGGACTTCTGTGGCAGCCGGGGCGGCTGGGCCCCGTGGAGCTGCGCAACCGGACCATCCGCTCGGCCACCAACGAGCACCTGTCCCAGCCGGACGGCCAGCTGACCCAGGCGTGGGCGGAGACCCTGGCGGAGTTGGCTCGGAACGAAGTGGGACTGGTCATCACCGGACACCTGTGTGTGGACCGCACCCAGCGGGCGGACGAGGGGCAGCCGGTGCTGGACAGCCAGACCGACCGGGCCCTGCTGGCCCAGGCGGCGGAGGAGGTCCACCGGGCCTGCGGGCGCATCGCCGCCCAGCTCAGCCACAGCGGGAAGAAGGCCATGGAGGCGGTCAACGGCCGGCCGGCCAAGGCTCCGGAGGACTTCTCCCCCGAGGAGCTGGACCGGCTGGTGGAGCAGTTCCGCCTGGGGGGACAGCTATGCCGGGAAGCTGGCTTTGACGCGGTCCAGATCCACACCGCCCACGGATACCTGCTGTCCAATTTCCTCAACTCCGAAGAAAATCTCCGTACGGACCAGTACGGCGGCAGCCTGAAGAACCGCTTTCGCCTTGTGGGCCGCATCCTCCAGGCGGTCCGGGAGGCGTGCGGGCCGGAGATGGCCCTGCTGGTGAAGGCGGACTGCAACGGCTGCGGCGACCTGCACCGTCTGCTGGAGCTCTATCAGGAGGCCGACGTGGACGGGGTGGAGCTCAGCGGCGTGGACTTCGCCGCCCGGGCCGGAGAGAAGTCCCCCTTCTATCTCCAGGAGGTCCTTCGGGCTATGGATGGAATCCAGGTCCCCCTCAGCCTGGTGGGCGGCATCTTCGACCTGGAGACGGCGGAGGCGGTGCTGGAACAGGGCTTTTCCTTTGTCTCCTTCAGCCGAACCCTCATCTGCCAGCCGGATTTTATCGCCCGCATGAAGCGGGGGGCGCAGACCAAGAGCGCCTGTCTGGCCTGCAACGGGTGCTATCAGATCTACCGCCGCCGCCCGGTGCGCTGCGTTCAGCACAAGGACCCCATCCCTCAGCTGGAGAAGGTGTTTGGGTGTTCCATGTGACCGGGGCCGGGCCGTCCGCCGGAGCCGGATTGACTCCGGCAGACGGCAGACGGCAGACGGCCCAAAAATTATGCTTGCAAAATTTCCGGTCTTTCGCTATAATATAAAAGCTATCCTGAAAAAGAGCAGTCTGCCGGTGTGATGGAATTGGTAGACGTAGTGGACTCAAAATCCACCGCTGGCGACAGCGTACCGGTTCGAGTCCGGTCACCGGCACCA
>DWXY01000047.1 GCA_019118935.1 Candidatus Oscillibacter pullicola | reverse complement strand
GCACTAATGGGTCTTTTTGGTGTGCGCGTTGTTTGGCAGCCTCATTACGCTGTTGGGAGAATCCCATGGAACACTGGGATTTACAAGGGCACTTGGAAAGCTCTGCCGGGGGCCAAAGTCCACCATGATAGTCACCTGGATCATGGGGCTCCCTATTTTTGTGGATGGCTATTTGAATATCATGACGCTGAGCACCTGCATGAAAAAGCTGACCGGCCAGCACCGGGTGCCCCGGGAGGCCCTGTCTTATATCATCGATTCCGCCGGTGCGCCGGTGTGTGCCATTCTGCCGCTCTCTACCTGGGCAATCTTCTTTTCCGGATTATTCTTCACGCAGCCGGGGATTGCGGAGCTGGGCTATGGAACGGCGATAAAGACATTCTATCACGTGATCCCCTTTGCCTTTTACGCTATCGCGGCGGTTGCCATCGTGCCGCTGTTTATCGTTGGCGCCGTTCCCAAGCTGGGGCGGATGCGGACCGCTTACCGCCGCCTTCAGGAGACCGGCAAGGTCTATTCACCGGAGAGCGCACCGCTCAACGAGGAGGATGAGTCGGAATTTCAGACGCAGGGCAGCCTCATGGACTTTATTCTGCCGGTGGACGTGTTGATCATCTTGGCAATCATTTCCGGCACCTTCGGCAACCGTCTGGCCGCTGACTTTTTTCCGGTGGAAGGCGCCAGCCGCACGGATCTGATCCGCTGCGCGGCACTGACCAGTCTGCATGACGAGACCCCCGAGGGCAAGTCCACACTGGAATTGGCATGCCGTTTCGGCGACAACAGCCAGGAAACGGAGGGCTCCACGTTCCTGGAATTCACGGCACAGACCCGCATGAGCGGTGTGGATCTGCCTGACGGAACGCATGCGCGCAAGGGTGCCTCCGACGTGATTGAGCAGTATGTGAAAGCGCAGGGCGGCAAGGTTCCCGGGGATCTCCACACACACGTGGAAAAGGTCTCCTCTCTGGGAGGCACTCCGCTGGTGGTGTGCGAGAACAATAAGGCCCTGGGCGTCATCTACCTGAAAGATACCGTAAAGCCCGGCATGGTGGAACGGTTTGAGCGCCTGCGTGCCATTGGCATTAAAACCATCATGTGCATCGGCGACAACCCCCTGACGGCGGACACCATTGCCAAAGAGGCCGGGGTGGACGGGTTCATCGCCGAGTGAAAGCCCGAGGACAAAATCAGCGTGATCAAGAAGGAACAGGCCGAGGGCAAGATCGTTGCCATGGCCGGCGACGGGACCAACGACGCTCCTGCTCTGGCTCAGGCGAATGTGGGTCTGGCCATGAACTCCGGCACCACCGCCGCTAAGGAAGCGGCCAACATGGTGGACCTGGACAGCGCCCCCAGTAAGATCCTGGAAGTGGTTGAGATCGGCAAGCAGCTGCTCATTACCCGCGGCTCTTTGACCACATTCTCCATCGCCAACGACATTGCCAAGTATTTTGCCATTATCCCCGCTATGTTTATGGCAGCGGTGCCGCAGCTGGGCGTGCTGAACATCATGCATCTGACAACGGAGTACAGCGCGATCCTCTCCGCACTGATTTTTGACGCCGTGATCATTCCGTGTTTGATTCCTTTGGCGATGAAGGGCGTCAAGTACCGTCCGATGTCTTCCGGCAAGATGCTGGTGCGCAATATGATGATCTATGGCCTCGGCGGCGTGATTGCTCCTTTTGTGGGCATTAAGATCATTGATATGCTGATTGCGCCGTTGCTGCTGGGTATGGGCTTTTAAGGAGGATTCCTGAAAATGAACAAGACAACAGGAAAAACGTTTTTTCCGGATCAGACAAAAGGCAGCCTGGTGACGGCGGACGGCGAAGCTGTTGGGGCTGCCAATATGGGATAGGACTTTACAGAAGCGTATTTTATGAAATGCCGCCCCTCTGCCTACAATTACAACACCTATTATGAGGATGAAGAGGGGAACCGGTTCTATAACGACGGCAGTGAGTTTGCGGGCCTGAGCTCCGGCTCCAACAACTATGCGCCGTCTAACCCCGCTCGCGTAGAGCGTGTTGAGGCTGATATCGAGGAATTCTTGGCGGCGAATCCCAGCGTTACCCGGGAGAAATTGCCTGCCGATCTGATGACGGCCTCCGGCTCCGGCCTGGATCCGCGTGTCTTTCCTGAGGGGACGCGGGTCCAGATCCCGGCCCTGGCAGAAGCCTCCGGGCTGAGTGAGGAAGAGCTGGAACAGAGCGTGGAGGATAACACCACGGGAAAGCTGCTGGGCGTATTCGGCGAGGAGACAGTCAATGTTCTGGGCGTCAATCTGGACATTGCGGCCGCCATGGGCTTGATGGGGAAGGTCTCCCAATAAGCCCCTTTCCCCATCTTTGATAAGGGAGACGGACCGGTATGCAGTTTCATTATGAACGGTCGTTGGAACAGCGATTTGGGGCGATTCAACCAAAATGCAAGGAGTCTCCTGCCTGATTGACCATTTTCCTGGCAAGCTCTCTGAAGAATTGGTTCGATCAGCCGCAGCGGATTTCCTGCCGGGAGGGCGGTACCCAACTGCAGCTTGGCTATGAGGTTTTGGCGGCGCCTGTTTTAGGGTTTGCACAAGCCTTGGGACCGTTGGTTTACGAAGTCCGGCAGACGTGGCCGGTTCAGATTTTTGGAATGACAGACAATCATGAACTGGTGGAACTCTGGTTTTCCAAAACGGATACAGCATATATCGTTGGACGGCGCAATGTTTCCGGCGTCTGGTGGGAAAATCTGTGAGATCTCTGTTTGCGCATCAATTTTCCCGACTCGCTGTCCGCAAGCTGCAT
>DWXY01000046.1 GCA_019118935.1 Candidatus Oscillibacter pullicola | reverse complement strand
TCAGATTGCGGAAAATCTGAATGACTACCTGCTCGAGCCTGATCAGCGAAACCCCGAGGAGGTGGCCATAGAGGAGCTTCGCTTCATTGTGGACGAGCATTCCCGGTCCATTCTGCAGAAGCACGTCGCCCTCTACAACTACGGTCAGGATGTCATGGCAGCACACAACGCTCTGCTGACCCCCTACGGGCTGGTCCAGCGCAGAGATGGTGAGCCGATCCACAGCGAAGAAACGCAGGCAGAGAATGCCGGAATGGAGATGATGTGATGACGAGCCCGCAAGCCAGACAGCTCCTTGACCTGTTGGACGGCTTTGAAATGACCAAATCCCAGCACGACTGGCTGGAACGGCGGTTTGAAAACATGACGGTAAAAGAAAGCCTCCTGTTCCGTGGGGCGATGCAGATCGAGCGCCCGCAGATGGCCTGCGATGTGATGCTGATTGCAAGTCAATTGGATCACTACGATCTGTTCTACGGCGCTGGGGACGATGTCCAACTGGGCAAGTTTATCATGGAGCAGATTCAACGCCCCTCTGACCAAGCGCGGGAGTTTCTTGACCCGGAGAAAGTGGGCGCGGCTTACCGCCAAAAGGGCGGAAACACTTTCTGCGACGGGCACTTTATCAAGGTCACCTCTTTAATCGATCCGTTTCTGGACAGTGACCCTTCGATGAATCCCGACAAAGGCGATTTTGCGATCCGAGTCAAGCTGGCCAGCCGAACCAACATGGACGGCGTGTGGGTGGGCTTCCCGGACACCGGCGAGTACATGGACGCCGCCCATCCGGACGAGCTGCTTCTGGCGCTGGATGAGCTGGAAGCGGAGTCCCTGACCGAGTGCATCGCCATGGAGGTGGACTGCTGCCTGCCCCAACTGAAAGACATCCCCTCCCAGTATGACTCCGCCGCCCAGCTCATCCGCCACGCCATCGACTTCGGCTATGCTTGGAGTGAACAGGGCCAGGGAGAACCCAGATGGGCGGATAAATTTATGGCGGTTATGGAACTGGAGGACTGCCGCCGCCTGGATTACGCCTTGGATCTGGCGCAGAACCTCCACTGCTACCACTTCATGCCCCGTGACATGGATCTTGCCGATTACGGAAAAGAGCTGGCAAAACGGGATGGCATCTATCCCAAGGACGAACTGCTCGCCTCCTGCTTTGACGCTGAGGGCTATGCCAATCAGAGAATGAAGCGCATGGGATTGTCCGCCGCAGAACATGGGTTTGTATCCTGGAATGGCACAGAACTCAATTTTGAGTACAGTCAGCCGGAGATGGAGCCGACCATGTCCATGTGAGAAGCCCCCCACAGACCAGTCTCTGCCCCAACGGAGGTGATGAAAGAAAAAAAATCAAATAGCCTGAAAGCTACAGGGGCCGTTACCCGAAAGGGACGAACGGCCCCTTCTTTTTGTGCTCTTTCCGGGTAACTGTCCCGGAAAGGAGTCTTCATGACGACGGACAACCCTATCGCCAAGCACCTGAAGGAGTATCACTGCGGTAAGCTGAGAGTCGTCCCCAGCCGTGAACTGGAGGCCGCTTTTCAGATTCGCGGACCTGACCTTCGCCGCACGATCAATTGCCTGCGCGGGGATGGCATCCCCATTTGCAGCTCTGATTCCGGCTATTATTACGCCGACACCGAGGAGGAACTGCGGAGGACGATCCGGCAGCTCCGAAGCAGGATCAAGAAGATCGCCCATGCCGAGCGCGGCCTCACCAAAGCGTTGGAGCAATTTACCGACAGCGGCCAGATATCCCTGCCCCTGGAGGGAGGTGATACCGCTTGAAAAGCTTTATCCCCTGGGTGGGAGGCAAAAGCAAGCTGCTCTGGCTGATCCATAAGCTGTCCCCCTCGCGCTATTCCCGGTTTATCGATGTGTTCGGCGGCAGCGGGACAGTGACATTGAGCCGCCCGATCCAGCAGGGATGCATGGAGGTTTATAACGATTTCAACGGCGACCTGACCAATCTGTTCTGCTGTGTCAAAAACAGAACCATGGCGCTCCTTCTGGAGCTTGGCTTTCTGCCGCTGAACACCCGTGATGACTTCAATGTGCTGTATAAGTTTTTCTCCCGCAAGGAATTCACCGATGACTATCTGGACGAGGAGATGGAGCTGACCCAGCGATATCTGGAACCGCCGAATGCCAAAACCATCCGAAGGATGATGCTGGAACGGGCGCCTCGCGGAGATGTGCGGCGAGCCGCAGACTATTTCAAGCTCATCCGGTACAGCTTCAGCGGCGGCGCAAAATCCTTTGCTGGAAAATCCTGCGACATCCGCCGCTTTTTCCATCTGGTCTGGGAGTGTTCCCGCAGGCTGGCCGATGTTGTGGTGGAGAACAAGGACTGCGTCGACCTCATCCGCCAATATGACCGGGAAGACGCATTCTTCTACTGTGACCCGCCTTACTACGATGCGGAGGACTGCTATGCGGTGGTCTTTCCCAAGGAAGACCACCAGCGCCTCCACGATGCGCTTCTGGAGTGCCAGGGGTTTGTAATGGTTTCCTACAACTACTGCCCCTTCATCGTAGATCTGTACAAGGAGTTTTACATCTTCTACACCACACGCCCCAACAGCATGTCTCAGAAGGCCGGAAGTGAATACGAGGAGATCGTCATCACCAACTACGATC
>DWXY01000045.1 GCA_019118935.1 Candidatus Oscillibacter pullicola | reverse complement strand
GATATGGATCAAAGGACTCCCTTCTCATTGCGGACCGAAACGGACAGGCACGGCTTTTACCTTCTCTTTTCAGCCCGGGCAGGATTTCCCACGTGTTTCAAAACGATGGATAGACCGAAGCAGCGCCGTTTTGCAGCGGCCGGAGCCTGCCCGGCGGCCAGGGGCGGCCGGCCCTTCTCCGATTGACCATAGATACTCGTTTCTCCTGCCCCAGCCTGCCGGGATATTCCCCAGGCGTTCTGCCGGACAGGCCATGGAACCGTGGCACCTCCCTGTCCGTGGGTGATCAACCAAATCATACCATAAGACAGGGCCATTCTCAACAATATGTCTGGCAGAACCGCTTAACTTTCAGGATTTGAAACGCCTCAATCATACACAAGCAGCTTGCGGCCGTCCCGCCCCGGTTGTCCGGTCTGGGATGCGATGCCGCGCCATTCCCAGGCGAGGATTCTGCTGACGGGGCCGCCTGCTTCCCTCTGGTGCCAACGCACTCTCCGGCAACCCGGTTCCGTCTGTCATCGTTCTACTGGAACTCCTCCGGCGGAAGTCCGCCAGGACAGAGGGCGGGGATTGCCCGGAGAACCTCCGGCCGTTGTCCGGCCATGCGGCGGGGCGCACAGCCGTCCCCGGAACGCGAATCGCCGCATGGACGGCAGAAAAGGCATGGCAGCTTGCCATGCCTTTTCCGGTGCCGGGTCCGGGGAACCCCAAAAGCGGCACGCGGGCCGTATCTCCACCGCCCGGCGGAGAGCGTGCCGCACCGCGCCTTGTCTCCGCCGCACGGCCGCAGGTCAGTGTATGCGTCCCGCCGCAGTGCTTTTCCGCCGACGGCGGATGAGCCAGCCGAAGCCGATCAGCAGCCCGGCACAGCCGACGGCCAGAATAACTGCCGCCAGAGGACTGGCCCGCTCCGTCAGGCAGAAGGTGACCGTCCCGGTCTGGCTCTCCAGCAGCAGATACTGGCCGTCCAACCGGGCATCCGTCTTGGCCCAGCCGTCCTCTCCCAGCACCCAGAGGTCGTACCGCTTGCCGGGGTCCGGCAGGCGGCAGTGGACCGTGTAGGCCGCCTGTTCCAGATCCGGGTCCTCCACCGTCACAGTATAGGCGGTGCCCGCATACTCCGCGCCGCCGTCCGTCCAGGCCACCTCTTCCGTGGTGTGGGAGACCCGGGCCCGGCTGCTGAAGCTGCCGTCCACCAGGATCTCCGGCAGCTCCCCGCCATCCGTCAGGGCGGAGGTGTAGGGGGTGTACTCCGCCTCCAGGGTCTGACTGGCGGTGAGGCAGGTGTAGTCCAGATCCGGCCAGGAGGCGGAGCAGCCCTTTTTCGCCGGAATCTCCGGCAGGGCGTCAATCCCCTCTCCGTACCGGAAGGGGACCACCTCTACCACCACGCCGTCCGCAACAAAGGTCAGCTCCAGCCGGGAGAAGGATTCCGGCACGCCGGGCGTGGTGCACAGGGTGTCAAAATCCACCGGCTCGGCATGGCCGGCGTAGCTGATCCCGTCCAGAGCCCCCAGTCGCTCACTGGTAAAGGTGTTGCCGGATACGGTGGCGTCCGCGTCCACATCTCCCGCCACGGCGCCCAGATAGGCGGAGCCCTCTTCGATCTCCACCAGCGTATGGCAGTTTTCCAGCGTGGCTCCCAGCCCGGCCACGCCGCCGATATAATCGCCGCCGGAGAGATGACACTTGACCCAGCTGTCCCGAATGGTCCCCCAGGAGGCGCCGGCGATGCCGCCCACATAGCCGCCGTCCGTGCTGGCGATGTCTCCATAATTCTCGCAGCCGCTCACCCGGCCCAGGTCCATGAGGCCCACCACACCGCCGGCATAGTCCCGTTTTCCGGTGACGCCGCCCCGGTTCACGCAGGCGCGGACCACGGCCTTCGTCTGATAGCGGAAGTCCAGGGACCGGTCCCCCTCCTCGATCAGATCATCCTCCGGGTCGAAGTCGTACTCAATGGCCATGGCCCCCACGATGCCGGCCACGTTGATGTCTCCCTCCACAGTCCCCGTGTTCCGGGAATTGGCCACGCAGCCGGTGTCCGGTCCGTCGGTCTCCTGGTCCGAGATGTCCTCAAACCGGTCTGACGGCTCCTCGCCGGTCTCGTCCAGCAGATCCCGCAGCAGGTCCGTGATGACCCGGAACTGGTCTCCGATGGCCTCCAGGTCGTCCAGCAGCGTGTCCGTGGCCGCGGACATGGTCTCCCGCAGGGCGTCGCCGTCCTCCAGCAGGCCGGCAAAGACGTCCCCCAGGGCGTCCCCCTGCTCCCGGATGGCGCTGTCAATGGGGCGGATGGTGATGGCGGGCTCCTCCGCCAGCTCCCGAAAGACGCCGGCCAGGTCCTCGCCGAGGCCGGACGCCCGGGAGACCAGTTTCTCCAGCGTCCTGCCCGGGTCCCGGAACGCCTCGGCGATGTCTCCGCCCTGTGCCAGAAGCTTTGCCAGCAGCGCTGCCGCGTCGGCGGCGTGCCCGGCGGCGGCCCGCAGGGCCTGGGCCGCCTTTCCCAGTGCCTGCCATGCGGCCGCCGCGTCCTTCCCGGCCGCTTCCAGCTCGCCGCTGTCCATGTGGGCCGCGACGGCGTTCGCCGCCTGTTCCAACGCATCTCCCGCCCGGGTCAGCGTGTCCGTCAGGGCCTGAGCCGCCTCTCCCAGCGCCGCCTCGTCGCCGCCGTTCCACAGAAGGCTGGCGATCTCCGCCAGCGCGTCGGACATGTCCCGGAAGGCGGCGGCCAGGTCCCCGGCGGCAGCCCGGACCTCCTCCATGGCCTCCTGGCTCTGGAGGGCGCTGCCCAAGGCCGCGCCCAGATGCTCCAGCGCTGACAGCAGGCGGGCAGCGGCCTCTTTTCCGCTGGAGGCCGCCCGGCGGAGGGACTGGACTGCCGCCCGCAGCTCCTGTTTCGCCTGGTCCCCCAGATCCGATGCCGCGCCGACTTCGTCCAGCACATTCTCCAGCTCGTCGGCCAGGTCCTCCACCAGGTCCATCACATCGCCGGCGTCGTCCAGGATCGGCGCCAGCTGGTCGATGAGCCAGGAGATCCGGGCCGTGAGGCTGTTGAGCTCTCCGATATTCTCATTGGTCCAGTCCGCGGCGGAGTCCGCCAGATCGCCCACCGCCTCCCGGGCCTCGTCCGTCCGGGCGGAGATGGCGTCCATCCGGTCCGACAGGGCGTCGGAAGTGCCCCGCAGATCCTGCTGCGTCCGGTCCAGCAGATCCCCCAGGCCGTCCAGGGCATCCAGCAGCTCCCCCATCCGCCCCTGGTCGTAGAGCAGCCGCACTTCCGGCTCCAGCTGGCCGGCGATGCCGCCCACATCCTTCCGGCCCAGGATGCTGCCGGAGTTGGCACAGCCGTCCAGATATCCGGACTGCCGCCCCACGATGCCGCCGATGTTGTAGCCCACGTGGTCATAGCCCACGCTACCGGAATTGGTGCAGCTCTGGAGGATGCCGGAGGAGTACCCGGCGATGCCGCCGATATCGGTACAGACCGGCGCGTTTTCCGCCGCGTTCAGCTGTTCCCGGTTGATGGCATCCAGGTCCAGCTCCGCATCCACCTCCGTGGTGTTGATGCTGCCGCTGTTCCGGCACTGGATAACGGCGCCGAAGTTCTGCCCGGCGATGCCCCCGGCATAATGCTCTCCTGTGACGGCGCCGGAGAACATGCAGTTGACGATCTGTCCCGAGCTCTCGTTGATCCCCACCAGGCCGCCTATGCTGTCCGCTCCCCGCACCGTCCCGTGGAAGGTGCAGCCGGCAAGAAGGCCGCCGTTGCTGCCGGCAATGCCGCCCAGGGTGTTCTTCCGGTCCGAGGGATCGACCCGACCCTCCACCGACAGATCCCGCACCACGCCGGAGGGCTGTATGTACCGGAACAGTCCCCGGACATTGCCGCTGCCCGTGATGGACAGGCCGGAAATGGTGTGGCCCTGCCCCTCAAAGGTCCCCCCGAAGGTGGGGATGGGGGTGAAGTCCGTGCCGGTCAGGTCGATATCCGCCTCCAGGCGGACGGTCTTCCCCTGGGACCAGCTGTCCAGGGTGCAGTTCTCTGCCAGTTGGACCAGGTCCTCCGCCGTGCGGACAAAAACCGTGTCCCCGCCTTCGGCGGCCAGGGCGGCGGGCGCCGCCAGAGACGCCAGCAGCGCCGCCGCCAGAAGGAGGCTCAGGCATTTATGAATCTTCCGTCTCATGGGCGGGCTCCTCCTCTTTCTGATAAGCTCCCGTCTCCAGCATTCCGGAGACGTCTCCGTAGATCACGCCCTGGATCTGCGCGTCCACCACGCCGGAGATGCGGCCCCGGATCCGGCCGTTGACATAGACGGTGCCATGGGCACTCCTGGCGACCTCCGGCACCTTGAGATCGAACCGGGTCCGCTCCACGATCCCGTCGCCCAGAAACAGGATCTGGGGCAGGATGAACATGACCAGGAACATGGAGATCAGCGTCCCCCGGCACAGGCACTCGCCGATGCCCACGATGGCAGGCTCTGTGGTGATCTGGGCGATAAGAAATCCGGCGGAGGACAGGATGCTCCCCGAGGTCAGCACCGTGGGGAAGGACAGGTTCAGCGCCTGGACGATGGCCTCCCGCCGGGACATCTCCGCCTTCAGCTCGTTGTACCAGGAGGAGATCACGATGGCGTAGTCGATGTTGGCGCCCATCTGGATGGCTGTCACGATCAGATAGCTCAGGAAGAAGATAGGCTTCTGGGTCACGCCGGGGAAGGAGAAGTTGATCCAGATGCTGCCCTGGATCACCAAAATCAGCAGGATCGGCAGCCCCACCGACTGGAAGGTGAACAGCAGCACGATGATGACGAACACCACCGACAGGACACTGATCATGATGTTGTCCCGGGCGAAGGAGACGGACAGGTCATAGTCGCTGGTGGAATCCCCCACCAGATAGACGCTGTCCGCGTCGTAGTAGCGCTCCGCCTCCCGGTGGATGGTCTGGAGGAAGTCAAAGGTCTCCGCCCCCTCCTCCGGCAGGTCCAGATTGATGAGCATGCGGGTGTAGTGGTCCCCCAGCAGCTGGACCCGGGCGTTGTCGAGCTGTTCATAGAGATCGTCCAGATCCGCCTGCTGCTCCTCATCCAGGTCCACATAGCCCTCCTCCGCCTTGTCGTAGGCGAAGAAAAACATATCCATCAGGGGGACTGCGTAGTCGTCCAGCCCGCCCACGATCCGGCCGTAGGCCTCTTCCTCCGCCGCGTAGGCGGTGTACAGCAGGCAGACCAGCTCGTAGTCCAGGTCCGTCATCTCGGAAAACTGGCGGGGCGTCAGGGCATCGGTGAGGGTGTGGCCGTCCATCACCTCGATATTGGAAAGGCCCATGGCGTAGTCCACCTGATCGCAGGCCTCCAGCCGTTCCAACAGGGCTTTCTCGCTGTCATAGTCTCCCCGGGGCACCAGCAGGGCGATCACGTTCTGCGTGCCGAAGGTGTCGCCGACCCGCTGCTCCGCCACCTGGGACTCGTTCTGCCGGGCAGTCTCGATCTGGGTGTAGCCGTACACATAGGGGCACCGGTTGGAGAGGAAAAAGCCCCCCACCAGGGCCGCAATGAACAGCGGCACCCCCACATGGCGCAGCTTCAGGGTGAATCCGCCCCAGCGGTCGATCCTGGGGATGAAGCTGCGGTGGCGGGTCTTCTCCATCGCCTTGGAAAAGAGCATCAGCAGCCCCGGCATCAGGGTGAACACCGACAGCATGCTGAACAGAATGGACTTGATCAGCACGATGCCCATGTCGAAGCCGATCTGAAACTGCATGAACATCATGGCCGCCAGACCGGAGATGGTGGTGAGGCTGCTGGCGGAGATGGAGGGAATGGCGGCGCTGACCGCCGCAATGCAGGCCTCCCGGTCTCCGGCGTGCTCCCGTTCCTCCAGGAAGCGGTGGAGCATGATGATGGCATAGTCGATGGCCAGGGCCAGCTGAAGCACCACCGTCACGGAGTTGGAGACAAAGGAGATCTCTCCGAAGATGAAGTTCGTGCCCAGGTTCAGCAAGGCCGCGGCGATAAAGGTCAGCAGCAGCACCGGGATCTCCGCATAGGAGCGGGAGGTCAGCAGCAGCACCAGCACAATGATGACCGCCGCCACCGCCAGAATGATCCCCATCTCGCTGGCCAGGGCGTCCGCCTGGGAGCTGCCCACAGTGCTGTCGATGTAGAAGTCATAGGGCGCCAGCAGCTCCCGGATGGCCTCCATGGCGGCCAGGGCGGATTCGTCATCCTCCTCCCCCGCAAAGGTCACGGAGATCAGCGCGTCTGCGCCCTTGAAATACGATGCGATGTCCTCCGGCGTCTCGGCCTCCCCGTCCTCTTCCGCGCCGGCGCTGTCTCCCAGGGACGCGGAGGAGACGCCCTCGATCTCCCCGATCTGTTCCGCCAGATCCCCCGCGATGTCCCGCGTCACATGGGACACCATCACCCGGGCGGTGCCGAAGGTGGTGAACTCCTCCTCCATCAGGGTCAGGCCCTGACGGGTCTCCGTGGAGTCCGGCAGGTACTCTGTGATGTCGTTGCAGACGCTGACCCAGTTCCGGGAGAACAGGCAGAACACCAGGGCACAGGCGTACAGGAAAAAGATCAGCTTCCGCTTATCCACGATCACCGTGGCCAGCCGCTCAAAAAAGGATGGTTTTTCAGTGTCTTTGCGCACAGTTTCAGCTCCTTCCGGCAATCCCGGTCCCGTCACGGCTCAGGGGAGATCCGGCTCCCCTTCCATCGCATCCGGCAGGCGTCCGCCGTGGTCACCCCGGTGAGCCGTTCCCCATGGAGCTCCAGCGCCGTCTCGCAGAAAAGGGTGCTGACCGCCGTCCGGATGGCATGGGAGAGGCGCAGACGCCCATCCTCCGACCGCACGCCATGGACGGGGTTGCGGCGTCCCATCAGTTCCAGGGAGCCCGTGACGGCAGAGCCCTCGCATTGGAGGACCAGGCGGCCCTCCCTGGGGCCCATCTGGCTGTACAGCGTGACGTGATACTCTTCCCGCATCTTTCTCCGCTCCTTTCCGCGTTTCCTCCAGCATACCGGAGACAGGCCCGGAGGCGCAAGGTGCAGACCTTGGGCAGATGTCAGAAATCTGACACTTGCCCCCATTCTGCATAGATGCGCTCCTCTGGAAAATGTGCTATACTGGACTGCGATGGGCCGGGTGTGCCGGTCCATGGAGGTCGATATGAAGAAACGGACATACGAGGCCAGCAATGCGGCCAAGCGGCAGATCTGCACTGTGCTCAAGGAGCTGATGACCCAGAAACCCCTGAACAGGATCACCGTGGCAGAGATCATGCGGGGCTGCGGCATGGCACGCCAGCATTTTTACTACCATTTTGACGATGTCTACGACGCGGTGCGCTGGATCTTTGAGGAGGAGGCGGTGGCGCTGCTCCGGGAGCACGAGGGCGTCATGCTGTGGCAGGACGGCCTGCTCCAGCTCTTCCAATACCTGCAGGAGAACCGGGCGTTCTGCCTCTGCGCTCTTCGCTCCATGGGCCGGGACCACCTGAAGCGGTTCTTCCAGACGGACATCCGCGCCATCATCCAGAGCACGATCCGTCTGATTGCCGCGGAGCTGGGGTATGAGGCCGGGGAGCAGGAACTCGCCATGCTGACCCAGTTCTATGTGGGCGCGCTGGAAAGTATTGTGGAGGACTGGCTCCTGGGCGAGCTCCAGGGTACGCCGGAGGAGCTGATCCGCTTTGTGGACCAGGTGCTGCGGGACCATGTGCGGGGCGCCGGGATCCGGCTGTCCCAGGCGGGTCCCGGGGCGGCGCCTCTCCCGGAACCGGACTGCTGCGCCGGACCTGTCTGCAAATAAAAAGGCTCCGGGTTCCCAAAGAAACCCGGAGCCTTTTTCCGCTGTTCATGCTCTCTGCGGGCAGGTCACTCCTGCGCATCGTGCAGCCAGAGGTAGCGCTCGTCCTCGTTGCGGGTGGTCTGCAGCCAGGGGTCGCCGTCCAGGTGGCGGATCATCCAGCAGGTATACATCTGGAAGCCCGGCGCCACCGCCTGGGGATGCAGGCACCCGCCGGGGATGGCGGAGAAGCTGTTGTCCACGCTCTTAAATACCTGATCCCCCACAAAGCTGGCGCCGAAGCCCTCCGGCCGGTCGAACTTGAAATAATAGCACTCCGGCTGGGGGTGCCGGTGGGGCAGATAGCCGGACCAGTTGCCCCGGTCGTTCAGCACCTCGCCCAGCACCATATTGGACCAGGGGGCGATATCCTTGTCAAAGATGGTGTTTACCCGGCGCTTGGCCACATTGCCGAACTTGCCCACGCAGGAGTAGATCCAGGGGGCGTCCTCCGGCCGGTACAGCCTGCCGGAGAACGCTGTGTCATTCTTCGTGCATTGGACCAGGATCTCCGTGTCCGTCTGCGCCTCCACGGTGATCTCCTCCCCGGTGCAGACATGAAGGGCATAGGGGCCGTCGGTGAACACGTCTCTGCGGCTGACCGTCTCCGTCCGGCCCTCCCAGCCGAAGGTCGCGGTTCCGGACAGCAGCAGCACCGCGGTCTCCTCGCCCCGGCGGCAGAAGCCTCTCTTCCGGCCGGGCTTCATCCGGTAGACCCGGATGTCCATCAGCATATCGCTGTATGCGTTGTCGTAGGTACAGAGGATTTCCTCGCCCTCCGCGTCAAACTCCGGATAGCCGAATACCTTCTTCATGTGTAATTCCTCCCAGATTCCATCATCCGGCGGGCCCGTTCAGGCGCCCGGGTTTATTCCTGCCGCTCCAGCAGGCGGCAGAGCATGGCGGCCAGCTCGCCCCGGGTGGCTGTCCGGTCCCCCTGATAGCTTCCCTGAGCCATGCCCAGTGCCTGGGCGATGGCCGCGTAGCCCAGGTCCGCCTCCGGGATGGCGGCAGCGTCGCTGTATGTGCAGGTGTAGATGCCCTGAAGCCGGGCGGCGGGGCCATAACCTGCGCAGTCCAGCAGACATTTCACTGCCTGCCCGCGGGTGACGGCCTTGTCCTCATCCCGGGTTCCCCGGGCCAGAATGCCCATCCGGTAGGCCACGGAATAGGCGGCGTCCCGCGTGCTCTCATCCGCTGTCTCCGGGTCGATGCGGTACCCCTCCAGACTGGCCAGCAGGGCCACCAGATCCCACTGGGTCAGCTGCTTCTCCGGCCGGAAGCGGCCCCCGTCATAGCCCACGCCGTAGCGGGCCAGCTTCTCCACATCGGCTTTCACCCCGGAGCCCGACAGGTCCGTATAGGTGATGGCGGTGTCCCCGGACTCCGGCGCCGCCGGTCGGCCGGTGGCGGCGTCGATGCCCAGATACCGCTCCTCCCGCTCCAGGGCGTAGGTCAGCCGCAGCTCGTAGAAGTGGGTAAGCCCCAGCTCCATCAGCCGGGCTTCCGTCTCGTCGCCGCTCTCCAGAGGACGGGGCACCAGGCGGTAGGCCAGCACCGTGTCATAGGCCCCCGCCCAGGTGGCCAGGGCCGCCGTCTCACTCACGATGCCAGCGGAGCTGGCGAACGTCACATCCTCATCGTACTGATAACCCAGCCGGTACACGGACCCGTCTCCGCTGTCGATGGCCACGGTATAGCGGTTCTCCGGGAAGGGAATGCTGCCCACCTGCTGGACGTATGTGAAGGTGTAGTACGGACGCCGGTCCTCCGTGTTGTCCCGGCTGTCATAGAGCGTCAGGGCATTCCACCGCCCGCCGCAGAAGGCGGACAGGAACGTCTCCGCTTTGGCCTGCGCCTCCGCCTGGGGCAGGGCCGGAGTCTCCCCCTCCTCCATTCCGGGTGCGTAAGAGAACACCTCCTGAACCGCGCCGGTGCGGGCGTCCACCGTGATGGTGCGGGAACGGCTGTCCTCCTCTCCGGGCCGCACATAGGACAAGACGCAGAGGACCTGATCCTCCTCCCCATCCTGTTCCGCCAGACGATAGGCAGCGGAGGACAGAGCATACTCCGTCAGGCCGTAGGCCGGCTCTGCCCGCAGGCTCTGGTCCAGGGACGCGGAGGACCGGACGCCCTCCATCTGGGCGATGCCCGCCTGCTCCGCCGGACTGAGTCCACTGTCCCCGCTCTCCGCGGCCGCGGTGTTGTCGGCACTGCCTCCGGCGACCCAGCCGCCCATCTGGGCCTCCAGCTCCGTCAGATTCAAAAGCGCTCCTGTGGCGGCGTCCACGTAAAAAGTGTCTGTATCCACCGGCAGATACCGGAGCACAGCCGACGTGCTGCCCGCCTCCCGCACGTATTCCAGCTTCAGCTCCAGGGTGTCCGTCAGGAGTTTGGCAGCCTGGTCGCGGCGCACCGCAGCGGCGGCAGAGGGGACGTCTCCCAGGAAGGTGCCCTCCGCCGTGGTCCGGTGGAAGGACCGGACCCGGTTGTCCGCCGCATCCACAGTGATGGAATAGGTCAGCGGCGAGGGCAGTCCGTTCAGCAGGATCATTCCGGAGTAGCGGTAGCTGTCCCCGCCCAGAATATCCATGCCGCGGGGCTCTTCCAGCTTCACGCTCTCCCCCTCCCGCAGGACCTTGTCCAAAAAGTCCCTGGCGGCCCGGGCGGCTGCGGCCTCATCCCCCTGGGGGAAGACCGGGAAATCCCCGCTGTTGGAGGCGGTATACGGCAGACCCAGATCGTAGCTGATCACGGTCCCGTCGTCCAGAGCGGAGATGGACAGGTCCTCCTCCAGTCCGGTCGACCAGTACAAGTCCCAGGCGCCGGTCAGGCCATCCTCATACCAGCTGCCCTGAAATTCGTCATAGGCGTCCGTGTCCAGATTCAGGGCCGCCTTTACAGCCTGGGTCACCCTGGCCAGGGCCTCGTCTGTGGTCTCCTCCGCGGCGGACGCCGGCAGCATCAGCCCCAGAGCCGTCACCATGGCCAGCGTCAAAGAAAGCAGCTTCTTCATCATTCGTCCCTCCATTGTCGGCAGTTTCCGGAATGGTGATTCCATTCTATCCCAACAGACGGAAAAATTCCAGAGATGCTGCGGATTCTCTTTATTTTTTTGCTCCTTGAAACGCAGAGCGGCGGACCGCACGGAGATTCTCCGCGCGGCCCGCCGTTTGACATGGGCTACGTCCTGGCCGGGCGATTCCGGCCGGACCTGTCTGCATCTGTCCCGGAGCCCTCTCCGTCACGCCATGGCGCGGTGGAGGAAGGTCATGATCTGTGCCCGGGTGCAGGTCGTGCCGGGCTCAAAGGTAGTGGAAGTGGTGCCCTGGGTCACACCGCTCTCCACGGCCCAGGCCACCGCGTCCGCATAGTACGCGCCTTCCGCCACGTCCCGGAAGTCATGCGTCCCGGATGCTGCGGGAGAGCCCTCGGCCCGCCACAGCAGCACCGTCGCCTGAGCGCGGGTGCAGACCCGGTCCGGGGCAAAGGCAGTCTCGGTGACGCCGGAGGTGATGCCCTGCTCCACGGCCCACAGCACTGCCTTGTAGTAGTAGCTGTCGGGGCTTACATCCGTGAATGGATTTTCCTTTGCGGACGGCTCAGGGGAGCCGTTTGCCCGCCACAGGAAGGTTACAAGCTGGGCCCGGGTGCATCCGCGGCCGGGGGCAAAGGCCGTTCCGGTGACACCGGAGGCAATCCCCTGCTCCACAGCCCACCGGACCGCGTCGTAATAGTACGCGCCGCTGTCCACATCCGTGAAGGGCAGCTCCGTCTGCTCCCCGGAGCGGACGAAGGACGCGGACACGGTCACCCCGCTGCCGGGCATGACGAAGGTATAGCGCCCCTCTCCCGCGTTCTGGACCGGGACCGCGCCGTCCTGGCTGTCGGTGACAGTCAGCTTCTTCAGCTCGTATCCGTCATCCGCCGCCGCGGTAATGGTCACCGTCTCGCCCTCGTCGGCCCGGCCGGCACTCACCTCCAGGGAGCCGCCGGTGACCCGGTCCACGGTAATGAGATGCTCGCCGTCCTCGGACTTCTCGGTCCACCGGGCGTACAGGGTTGCGTTTGCGTCGAAGACAGTGTCGGCGGTGACTGCGGTGCCGCCGTCGGCGGCGGTGTACCAGCCCGCGAAGGCGTAGCCGCTCCGCTCCGGCGTGGGAAGCGCCCCCACAGCCGCGCCGCTGGTGGCTGCCATGGCGGCCGCGCCGGTGGCGCCCTCGCCGAGTTCCAGAGTCAGGATGACCGTCTGGTCCGGGTCGATGAAATCCTCCAGCTCTGCGGCGGCGAAGCTGCCGCCGGTGACGGAGATGCTGCCAGAGCCGCTGTTGGCCACCTGGCCGGTCACGGTGCCGCCGGAGATGGTGACCTCCGCCGCGGTGTCGTTGACTACGCTGCCCACGGTACCGCCGTTGATGGCGATGGTGCCGCCGGTGGAGCCGCCCTGCGTCTTGATGTTCTGATAGCTGCCGCTCTCCACGGTCAGGCTGCCGGAGGTGTCCTGCCCCTCAAAAACAATGGAATCCCCCTCGGCAATGGCGGCATTCGCAAAGGTGACGCGGCTGCCCCGGTCGATGTTGACGCCCCACTGGTTTCCGGAGGTGGTCAGGCCGTCCACGGACAGCTCCGTGCCGTTGACCACCAGGGCGTACCAGCGGCAGTTGGAGATCTCCACGTTCTCCAGGGTCACCGTTCCGGCGTGGTAGATGTTCAGGCCGTGCTTGGCGGCACTGCCGCCGTCAAAGGTCACATCCCGCAGCGTCACCTCGGCGCCGTCCTGAAGATTGATGAGGCTGGGGCCGCCGCCATTGTCGCCGGAGACGGCAAACGTGCCCGCCTTCGCCCGGACGGTATGGCCGCTGCCGTCCAGAGTCAGGTCCTTGGACAGGGTCAGCGCTCCCTGGCCGTTGACCAGGCCGGAGGCGTCCAGCTCCACGTCCCGGAGCAGCCGGATGGTGGCGCCCTCTTCCGCCTGGGCCACCGCCTCCGCCAGGGTGGCATACTGGGTGCCGTCGATATCCGCGGCGTTTTCCGTCTGGACGCCGTCTTCCCCGGCCCCCTCCGTCAGGGTCTGGACCTGCCCGGAGACAGGCGCACCGGACGTTCCCTCCGCCGCCAGGGCATTGGCCGGCAGCATGGAGGCCAGCAGGCTCAGAGTCAGCAGTCCGGTAACAAGTTCTCGCTTCATGTGTGTAGGTTCCTCCCGATTGGTTTGTAGGTGTCGGCGCTTTGAAGCGGGCACTCTCCGTCCGCCCGGAAAAGGGGCCGTTCCCAGATGTAGAAATTCTGCCAAATTATTGCGGATTCTGTCAAAAAGCCAAACAGACAGCGAAAATCCGGCCTCAAAAGCACGGTTCACATCCTAGCACAGCGGGTCGGAGCCGCGCAAGGGCTTTCTGGATTTTCCAGGCAGCAGGAAACGCTTGGCAGATCAGCCGCATCCACAGAGCCGCAGCGTGTCCGGCAAAATGCGCTGGAACATCCGGGCGCCGCGCCAGAGATTCCCGGCGGAGCAGGACCGGTCCTCCGGCCCGGAGGGCTCCGGTGAGCCGGCGGGCCGCAAGGCATGTGAAAGCCCCCGGCGGACCGGAACGTGTCCGGCCCGCTGGGGGCCTGCTCTGTCTGCGAAGAAGCCGCCGCTCAGTCAGTTTCCGGCGGCCTGGGTACCGGCCTGCTCCCGGCGGAAGTGGACCATGCCGGTGCGGTCCAGAGCCACCATCAGGACGGGGATGAACACCAGCTGGAGGATGATGCCGGGAATGGCGTTCACCAGTGCCTCGGTCAGGAAGATCTGCCAGGTGAAGGGCACGCTGGCCACGCCGGTCATCACCACCCGCACCGCGGCCCAGACGATCCGGCCGCCCACCATGGCGGCCAGCAGGGCGCGGTACAGGGCCACCACGCACTGCCAGCGGGACCGATTGTACAAAAAGCCCGCGATGCCGCCGTAAGCCGCCAGCTCAAAGGCCATGGCCACGGCGGTCACCAGCGGCGGCATCCCGAAGAGCGCCATCCGCATCAGCGGGGCCACAAAGCCCACCACCACGCCGTACTGCCAGCCGCAGATCAGGCCGCAGAGGAACACGGGCAGGTGCATGGGCAGCAGCATCCCGCCGATCTGGGGGATCTGCCCGGTGAGGAAGGGCAGCACCAGCGCCAGAGCCAGAAACATGGCCGCCAGGACCAGGTTATGGATATTTGTTTTGAAATTGCTGTGTTTCATGGGGTTGAACTCCTTCTCAAAAAGTCTTTTCGCGCCGCCTTCTGGCGCCGCACCAGCCTTCTGGCTTTTTTTACGGAGTCTGCAGGGTCTGTGAATGCCGGCCTTCTGGCCGGGCGTTTTTCAGGGATTTCCCCGCGTCAGGGGAAAAAGCCGGTGGTGTCGATCACCAGCTGGCAGCCCTTCTCCGGGCCGCATTGGCGGATATACCGCTCCTCCAGGGGCATCCACCGGCTCTCATAGGCGGCGAAGTGGGCGCCCTCCCGCCGCTCCAGGCGGCGGCGCTGCTCCTCCGGCGCACAGGTGAGAAACAGCCGCAGATCATAGCGGGCCGTCAGCAGCGGGTGCTGGGAGTAGCTTCCCTCCACCACAGTGAGGGGCCGGACCGGAAGCGTTGTCCCCTCCCCCAACGTGCCGCTCCGGCAGTCATACGGGCGGCAGCGGATCGGCACTCCGGCCCCTGCCGGCACCAGGACCTCCTGCAGGAAGCGGGCCAGGTCCATATTTCCGGCGGGGATCTCCTCCCAGTTCTCTGCCCGGCGGTCCGGTGGGAGATAGTAGTCGTCCATGTGGACCACGTTGCAGGGGAGGAGCCGCCCCATCAGGTCTCCCAGGCCGCTCTTGCCGCTGCCGCAGCGGCCGTCAATGGCCACGACGGCCGGCCTGCCGCTCCGCGCCAGCCGGGCCGCCGCCAGCAGCGCCGGGAAGTACCCGCCGTATGCCGTCCGCAGGACCCGGTAGTGGGGGTCATACGCCTCCCGGTAGGCCGCCGAGTGGTGGACGGGCGGACAGCCCCGGCGGCGGTATGCCGCCAGCCAGTCCGCCATGCCGGGCAGGGGCAGCGCCTCCGCCGCGGCGAGGCGTTCCTCCAGGTCCGCCTCCGTCCCGCGGTGCTCCGCCGCGGTCAGAAGCAGCAGATCCGCCAGCAGCGGCGCAGCCAGTGTCCAATCCCCCGTCCCCGCCAGATGAACGCGGCACAAACCGTTCCCGATCCGCTCCGGCGGCCGGGCCTCCCGGTCTGCGGGAAGGGCGCTCCACTCCCCCAGCAGCTGCCGGAGGACATCTCCCCGGTCCCCCGCTGCGTGGGCCGGGCCGAACGCGCTCTGATAGGCCAGCTTGGCGCAGTCCTGGGGCTCCATCAGCGGATAGCGGGCCAGGTGCCCCTGCAGGACCGTTTGAAATTCCTCATGCATCTCTTCAGCCCTCCCCGGCAGCCGCAGTGTTGCGCATCGGTCATCCGACACGCTTATAGGATAGCACCTGGAGTACACTCAAAGTCAAGAGGAAGTCGGAAAAAATCCAAAATTTTTGCTGCCGGTATCCGCACCCGGATCAGAGCGGAAGTCTGTGACCGGTTTTGCGCGCCCGCCTTTCATCGCGCATACCGAATCGGGGCAGGCCTGCTCAGGCGCGGAATCTGCGCCGTGCAGCCCGCGTCTCCGTATCCCCGTCCCCCTGTCTGATGCCATGCCGGGGCGCCCGTCCCGCGGCACCCTCCGGGCCGAAAAAAGCCTGTGTTCACAAGGAACACAGGCTTTTCTGCACTCTGGCGAGGCAGGGCGGCGCGTCAGGCGGTCACCGCCTCCACAGGGACCCGGAGCACAAAGGGCTGCTCCGGGTCCGTGCAGTCATTCCCCAGCAGCTCCCGGAGCCCGTCGTCATAGGCCCGGCCCTGTGCCAGGTTGATGGCTGCCGCCACCGCCGCCCGGGCCTGGTCCTCCGCATTCTGGTCCACCGTCATATAGAGCTTGCCGCTCTCCAGGGCGGCGGCCCCCTCCGCCGTGTGGTCCACGCTGACGATGGGCGCCGCTCCCGGGTCCCGGCCGGCGGCCTCCAGCGCCTCGATGACCCCCAGGGCCATCTCGTCGTTGTCGCAGATGACGCAGTCAAAGTCCACGCCCTGCTCCAGCAGGGCCGCCATGGCCTGGCGGGCCCGCTCCCGACTGAAGCCGCAGACCTGGTAGTCCGCCGCGGCGATGGGGCAGAAGCCATCGTCCAGCAGGCTCTGCACGGCGGTGCCGGAGCGGGCATCCGTGTTCTCCTGGCCGGGCATCCCCTGGAACAGCAGATAGCGGATATCCGTCCCGTGGTCCGTCTCCCAGAAATACTCCGCCAGGGCGTGCCCCTGGAGGGCGCCGCTCCCGGCCTCGTCCATGCCCACGAACACCATCCGCTCGTTCAGGATCGCCGTCCCCGGCGCCCGGTTCAGCAGCACGACCCCTGCGTCGCCCACGATGTCGGCCACCTTTTCGGAGTCCTCCCCGTCTGCAAGGTTCACCAGCAGGGTCTCCACGCCCTCTGCCAGGGCCTCGTGGACCTGGCGCAGCTGGGTCTCCGGGTCGTTGCCCGCGTTGTAATACCGCACCGCATAGCCCTGGGCGGCGGCCTCCGCTTCGATGTCCGCCTTCAGCTCCGACAAAAACGCGTCCTCCCGGGACAGCAGCAGGCCCAGAGTCTTCGTCTCCCTGGTCCGGGGCCCCACGGCCCCGGCGGCGTCCGCGCCGCATCCGGTGCCCAGCACTGCCACGGCGGCCAGCAGGGCCGCAGCCGCGCCGATCTTCTTCCTCCATGTCCGTTTCATCTGGATCTCCTCCCTATTCATCCGTCTTCTGCTAGGATGCTGGACAAAGTATACAAATATACCTGACGGAATGAAATAGACAAACCTGCGGGGGAACGGCACGGTTCCCTCCGCAGGTCTTTTTTCCGGACTTTTCTGCGGTCTCACGGCCCGATGCGGAATTTCCGGTACTCCGTGGGCGTGAGGCCGACGTATTTGGAGAAGATGCGTGAGAAGTAGCTGGCGTCCGCGAATCCCACCGCCTCGGAGATGGTCTGGATGCTGTCCTGCGCGTTCACCAGCTGCATCTGGGCCTCCCCGATCCGGCGGCGCAGGACATACTGCTTGAGGCTGTATCCCGTCTTCTGCCGGAAGATGTGGGACAGATGATAGGGGCTCAGATAAAACTGGCGGGCCAGCTGCTCGATGGAGAGATCCTCCGCGTAATGGCGGTCGATGTACCTGGCCACACGGCCGAAGGTGGAGTCCTCCCGGGTGACGAGATCCTCCTTCCGCCCCGCCGCCATCCGCCGGACCAGCTCCAGCGACGCCAGCATCAGGTGCTGGCACAGAACCTGGAAGCCCGGCTCCCGCTCCGCCGCATACCGGTCCATCAGGCAGAAGAGCTGCTTCAGGTCCGCAAACTGCTCCGGCTGGTGAAACAGGGGGCAGCGGTCCGGGGAAAGCAGGCTGTATGGCGGCAGGTCCGCCAGCGCCAGGTTCCCGATGGCCACGCACAGGGTCTGATACGGCTGGTCCGCCTGGGGGAATTCGTCGTGGAGGGCGCCGCCGCTGCACAGCACCACATCCCCGGCGGCCACCTCGTACCGGCGGAGATCCACGGTGTACCGGCCGCTGCCCTTCAGGATCAGCAGCACCTCCGCCAGGCGCTCATGGCAGTGCATCAGTGTGGCGTGCTCTCCCTCCGCCCAGTCATAGTGGCAGATGTACGCCGCATAGGGCTGGTCCTGGGGCAGGCGCGCCGCCTCCTGCGGTGTGAACACCACCCGCTGCCGGTTCAGTTCCGTCTCTCTCATGCCGCCGTCTCCTCCCCGCTGGAAAGTGCGGAGCGTCCGGCCATCCGCCGGTCCCCGCCGTGGGGCCGCAGGAAAGTCCGGTCCCGGCCCTATGATACCGTTCCCGGCCGGCCGTGTCAAGGGCAGCTCCCGCTCACTCCAGCGCCGCCTTCAGGCGCTCCCACAGCTCCACGGCCTTGAATTTCAGCTGGTAGCCGCCGTCCTCTTCCGTCATCAGGCTGACCTGGTCTTCCGTCAGACCGGCGGCCAGGGCCGTCTCCGGCACGTCCGCGGAGGCGGCGGTGCACAGGGGCGGAAACACCACACACCACCAGTTCTGCCCGGCCCCCTCCCCGATCAGGATCCGCAGGGCCAGATACTCCCCGGCGGGAAGAGAGAATCCGTCATATTCCTTGGTGGGAAAGGCCGTGTCCTCCAGCTCCGCCGTCACGGCGTAGTCATAGCCGTTGGCCCGCACCGTCTCCTCGGCGATGGCCTCCAGCTCCGACAGGCTCTCCCGCAGGCGGGTCTCCGCCTCCGCCCGGTCCGCCGACTGCTCCAGAATCTCCGTGGCCCGCTCCAGCACCGCGTCCCGGACCAGGAGCTTCAGCGCCTGGTCCTCCTCCGTATCGGAGTTGGCCAGCACATGGAGCCGCACCACCTTGTCCGCCAGATCCCGCTGGGTGTTCAGCGCCCAGACGCCGGTCATCAGAAACGCCGCCGCACCCAGCAGCAGGGCCAGTTCCACGATCCGCAGAGTCTTTCGCTCACGCTTTGCAGCTGTTTTCATATCCGTTTTCCGTCCTTTGCTATGTAGCCCCGTGGGGCCCGTTTCCCCCATCATGGACGGAAATTCCGGATTCTATTCCATGTTTTCCAATATTTTTACCGGCGCGGCCAGATACGTCTGCCGGTAGCGCCCCTCCAGCGCCTCCTCTGCCCGGACCGCCTTCTGCCGGTCGTCAAACAGGCCGAACACCGTGGGGCCGGAACCGCTCATGGCCGCGCCCAGGGCACCGTGCCGCAGGAGGGCTTCCTTGATGGAGCGGATCTCCGCCCCTTCGTCCTCTGTCAGCATCCGCTCAAAAACGTTTCCAAGGCAGGCGGCCGCGGCGGCCAGATCCCCCCGGGCCAGAGCCGCCTCCATGGCCGCCGTGTCCGGCCGGGAGCCCAGGTCCGCCCCGTCCACCCGGGCAAACAGCTCCGGTGTGGGCAGGCCGAAGTCCGGCTTGCACAGTACGATGGCACAGTCCGGCAGGGGCGGCAGGTCCGTCAGGATCTCGCCCCGCCCCTCCGCAAGACACGTACCGCCCCGGACGCAGAAGGGCACATCGCTGCCCACTTCCAGTCCGATCTCCTCCAGAGCCTGCCGCGGCAGGTCCGGAGCGTACAGGGCCCGCAGGCACCGCAGCACCGCCGCCACATCCGCACTGCCGCCTCCAAGCCCCGCATAAGCCGGGACCCGCTTGGCAAGGCACACCTCCAGTCCCGGCATCGGGCGGTCCAGCCGGCGGAAAAAGGCCTCCGCCGCCCGCTGCTCCAGAGTGACCTTCCCCGCCGGAAGGGAGATGCCCTCCGCCAGCAGGGAAAAGCCGCCTGTCGTCTCCGCCACCGTCACGGTGTCCCCCAGGGACACGGCCTGCATCACCATCCGCATGTCGTGATAGCCATCCGCACGCCGCCCCAGGATGTCCAGAGTCAGGTTGATCTTGGCCGGGGCCTCCAGCGTCAAAGTCTTCATCGCGCCACCTCCCGCGGGCCTCCGCCCGCTGTCTGGGTCCAGTATAGCACATCCCTCCAAAAGTAGAAACACCGAATCCCCCGCAACCGGCCGGTTGCGGAAAGTTGGTGGACGCAACCGGGAAAACCTGCTATGCTGAGAGCAGCGAGACGGGAGGCGGTGCGTCATGGACATGGGCAAGGCGATTCGGGAGGGCCGAGAGCGCTTGGGCATGAGCCAGGAGGCCCTGGCGGAGCGGCTGTCCGTCAGCCGGCAGGCGGTATCCAAGTGGGAGATGGGAACCTCTGTTCCCTCTCCGGAAAATCGACGGGCGCTCTCGGAGATTTTGGGGGCAGACCTTCAGGTGGAAACGGAAGCTGTGCCGTCTGTCCCTCTGCGGCGGTGGAAGCGGCTGACGCTGGCGGCAGGGCTCCTCTGCCTGGCGCTGCTGGCGGCGCTGGGCTGGATCCTTTACAGCGCGCATCAGGACGGCTGGCCGCCGCCGGAGGATCCGCAGATCACAGGCGTCTATTTCTATGATGCGGCCGGGCAGGAGATCGCCAAAAGCGACTTCGGCTGGTATCTGTTTCCGCCAGACAGCACCGTGACCGTGGCGGTCACCTTCCAGGACGGCCGGGAGCACACTGTGGATCAGGTGGTTTTGTTCCTGTATCCCACCGGCACCGGAGTGGCCGAGGAGCGGCAGCAGATCGGCGTCCGGCGGATCCGGGACGGCCGGACCTTCGCCCTGTTCCGCTGGGAGATCCCCGCCAGTCTTTATTCTCATTTTGAAGTGCAGCTGGAGTGCGGGGATGGGCAGACAGTCTCCGCCTCTCACTGGAATGTGGTCGACCGAGACTCTGCCTTTTGAACAAATGCCTGGCGTCATGTAAAATTTTACAAATCCCCTTTCCTTTTTTGAAATAATATGGTACAATTTATACACAGAACAGAGGAGGTGGAATGAATTGTTTGGGCAGTCCGCCCAGACAGCGCCAGAAAGGAGCATCGTATGCTGGACATCCTGTTTTTGAGCGGAAGCACATTGCTGTACGCAGTCCTGTTCCTGCCGGTCATCACGATCCTGTCCCTCGCCGTGCTCTATTTCGCGTATGAAGCCATCCAGAAGTTCCGGAGGCGGAGGGGCCTGTTCTAAAGGCGCTCTCCCCAAAAGCCGCGGCGGTCCCGCGGCTTTTGCCATGTTTCAGCAGAAACAGCGCCGCAGGCAAAAGCCTGCGGCGCTGTCTGTATCTGTGGAAACGACTTCTTACTTGATCTTCCGGGCCTCCACGTAGTACCGCTTGTCCTGGGCGTGGCCCATGGAGAAGGTCTTGCGGGGCAGGACGCCGTCGGCCATGACGGTCTTGAACAGCTGCTCCTTGCCCATGGCCGGGAGTTTGAAGCCGATGTTGCCGGGCTTGCTGCCCAGCTCGTCCGTCACTTTGTCGCCGTGGATGTAGTCCACCTCGCCGCCGTGCTCCTTGAGATAGGCGTCCAGGAAGGTCTGGAGCGTGCCCACCGCCAGCTGCATCTTGGGATTGGGCACCGTGATGGTGCCGGCGTGCCCTGCATAGGTGTAGGCGATGGTGTGGCCCTCGCCCTCCCCCTCGTGGGCGCCGGGATAGGCGGCCTTCAACGCCTCCAGCACCTGTTCCGGCTCCACGCCGAAGAGGACGCGGTGGATGGGCTCGAACTGGAGGGCGTCATCGTGGTTGTTCACCACCTCCACCAGAGCGTACCGGGCGGGCAGACTGGCCCACTGGTCCTCCGGCGTGACCTTCTTCAGGTTCTCATAGCACTGCTTGGCTGTGGCCAGGGAGTGGTTGCCGTCGCCCACCGCGAACAGCAGGGGCGCCGCGTCCTTCAGGCCGTACTTTTTCTTCATGGCCTCCGGCGTGCACATGGCCGCCAGGGCGTCCGCCACGGCGTCCATCTGGGCGTCCGTCAGCTTCCAGCCCTTCAGGTGGCCGCCGCCCTGCTGGAGGTCAAAGTCGTACAGCTGCTCCATCTCACCACTGGCGGCGGTCAGGGGCTCGATGACCGTGCGGTCCGGGTCGTCAATCAGCAGCATCACGTGGGGCAGCTCAACGGGGGCGTCCTGCCGGACCCGCACCCGGGGCGGGATGCGGGAGAGCACCGTCCCCTCCGTGGCCCGGATCAGGGCGCCAGAGCCGGGGGTGAAGTCATACTGGTCCAGATCCACCATGCCGATGAGGCCGTGGCGCACCTTGCCGTCGGACTGGGTGCGCTCGATATAGAACAGGGACCCCGGCAGGGTCTGGAAGACGCCCTCCGCCAGATAGCGATTCATGGCGCCGTTGATGTCTGCAATGTGGGCGTCCACATCCGGGTCGTTCAGCTTGGCCTCCGGCAGGATCAGCCGGAGGGTGGAAGGCGCGTCCCCCACGGTCTCCTCCACCGCCTGCCAGTACTCCGGCTGGGAGGTGAACTGGTCGCAGGCCACCACGGCCCACTTGGTCATGTCCGCATCCTTGGGCAGCAGGATGTCCGCGGGATAAAAGCCCAGCTTCTGGAATTTCTCGTTCATGTCGCGTCCCCTTTCTTTCCGGAAAACTCTTACAGCGCCGCCTTGATGGCCGCCAGCAGGTCGTCAAACTCCTCAAAGGCCGGGATCTCCGGGTGGTCGGCCTTGATCTGCTCCGTGCTCTTGAAGAGGAAGCCCGCCTTGCTGGCCTGGATCATCCCCAGGTCATTGAAGCTGTCGCCGCTGGCGATGGTGTCATACCCGATGGACTGGAGGGCCTTCACCGTAGTGAGCTTGGACTTCTCACAGCGCATTTTGTAGCCGGTGATCTCGCCGTTCTCCGCCACCTCCAGGGAGTTGCAGAAGATGGTGGGCCACCCCAGCTTTTCCATCAGGGGCTTGGCGAATTCCTCAAAGGTGTCGCTCAGAATAATCACCTGGGTGGTGGCCCGCAGCTCGTCCAAAAATGCCTTGGCGCCGGGCAGCGGATCGATCTTGGCGATGGTGGCCTGGATTTCCTTGAGCCCCAGGCCGTGCTCCTTCAAAATGCCCAGCCGCCAGGTCATCAGCTTGTCGTAATCCGGCTCGTCCCGGGTGGTGCGCCGCAGCTCCGGAATGCCGCTGGCCTCTGAAAATGCGATCCAGATCTCCGGCACCAGGACGCCCTCCATATCCAAGCATACAATATTCATACTGTCTCCCCTTATCAATCGGTCTGCGCGGCTTCGCCGCGGGCGAGATCGGATCCCGCTGCTTCGATTATACAATCCCCATCTTTTCTTTTCAATGCGATTTGTAAATTTTGTCCGGACTGGAAATCTTCCCCATCCGCATAGTTCCCGCTCCGTTGGACACACTAACGCCAAATCCCTGCTGGAAGGCATAAAGGAGGTTTTCGCATGGTGATTGACAAGATCGCATTGGCACTGGCTATCATCGGCGCCCTGAACTGGGGCGGGATCGGCCTGTTCGGCTTTGATACGGTGGCTTTCCTCTGCGGCGGCCAGATGGCCATTCTCTCCCGCATCATCTACGCCCTGGTGGGCCTGGCGGGCCTGTGGTGCATCACGCTGCTGTTCCGCTCCTCCGACGAGGAGACGGGCCACGCCCGCCACACCGCCTGACGGCGGTCCCGGCGCGCTTTTCAAAACACGGGGAGCCGGCCTTTTGGCCGGCTCCCCGTGTTTGTAGTGGTGTTTGTGATTCTCACGTGCCGGAGAGGTCAGGTGCGGTCCTTGTCTCCTCTGCGCTCCCCCTCTTTCAGGTATTTCTCATCCCTGGCCAGAAGCTCTGCGGAGACGATATCCAGCTGTTCCATCTTCTCGTAGTGGTCCGCCAAATTGCTGTCCGCCGCACTGGCCGGCTGTCCGTCGTGCCGGAATACCAGCTTCAGCAGGATGGGCGTCAGGATCGTGCCGCCCACCACGGTGATGATGACCGGCGCCATCAGGGTCCCGGACAGCACCCCCAGCTCCAGGCCACGGTTGGCCACGATCAGCGCCACCTCGCCGCGGCAGACCATGCCCACGCCCACCTGCAGGCTCTCCTTGCCGGTGAAGCGGCAGAGCTTCGCGCCCAGGCCGCAGCCGACGATCTTGGTGACCACGGAGATCAGCAGCAGGAGAATGGAGAACAGCACCAGGCTGCCGGTCATGCCGTCCACCTTCGCCTTGATGCCCACGCTGGCAAAGAACACCGGCGTCAGCAGCAGAAAGCTCAGCGGCTCGAACTTGGATTGGATATAGGAGGACTTGGGGGTGCAGGAGATCACCAGTCCCGCCACATACGCGCCGGTGATGTCCGCCACGCCGAAGAACTCCTCCGCGCAGTAGGCCATCAGCAGGCACAGCACAAAGGCCAGCACCGGATAGCGGCGCCGCTCCCGGCCGGGCCACAGGGCCATCAGCCAGCAGAAGAACTTGTGGGCGAAGAAGGAGGCCACGGCGGAGAACACGAAGAACAGCACGATCTTCAGCAGCACCAGGGCGATGCTGTCCTGCCCGCCGGCCAGGCTGCTGACGATGGTCAGGGCGATCAGGCCCAGCACGTCGTCGATCAGAGCCGCCGCCAGAATGGTGTTGCCCACCTTGGTGTCCAGCTTCCCGATCTCCTTCAGTGTCTCCACTGTGATGCTGACAGAGGTTGCGGTGAGGATGGTGCCGATGAACACATCCTCCAAAAAGCCGCTGGTCTCGATCATGCCGGCCCGGCCGGCGAACATCGCCAGACCTGTGCCCAGCACCAGTGGGACGATCACGCCCAGCAGGGCCACCAGGAAGCCCGCCTTGCCGCTGTGCTTCAGCTCCTGGATATCGGTGCCCATGCCGGCGGAGAACATCAGCACGATCACGCCCAGCTCGCTGAGCTGGGTGAGGAACTCCGTCTCTGACAGCACGTTCAGCATGGCCGGGCCCAGAATCAATCCGGCCACCAGCGCACCTACCACCTGGGGCATCTGGATCCGTTTCGTCAGGATGCCCAGCACCTTGGTGCTCAGCAGGATCAGCGCCAGGTCCATGAGATAATGATACGTCATTGCCTCTCACTCGCTTTCTGAGGTCTGAATACCGATTGTCTCCCGTTTTCGGGAGAGCTTTATTGTAAACCTTTGCCCCCGTTTTGCAAGAGCTATTATGCACAAAAAAGATGCCTATTTTTGGATATTTTAGGAGAAAAAGAAGCTGCTCGACCAACAAGCAGCTTCTTTTTAACAACTTTTTTACGATAATCGGAGTTTCTTGACAAGACCCTCCTCCGGCGCCACGTTCACGGTGCGGCAGGTGGAGTAGATCACCATGCCGGGCCGGGCACCGGCGGGCTTCTTCACGTTCTTCACCGGTGTGTAGTCCACAGGGACGTTGGCGCCCTCCCTGGCCTGGGAGAACCAGGCCGCCAGTTTGGCCGCCTCCACGATGGTGTCATCGTCCACCTCACGGCCGCCAGTGCAGAGGATCACATGGGAGCCGTGGATCTTCTGGGTGTGGAGCCAGATGTCCCGGTGGTCCGCACCGCGGGTCAGCTTGTCGTTCTGGCGGTTGTTCCGCCCCACCAGCACCCGGAAACCGGAGGTGGTGCGGAACTCCAGGGGCTTTGCAGGCCGGTTCTGTTCCTTTTTCCCCTGTCGGCGGAGGAAGCCCGCGTCCCGCAGCTCGCCGCGGATGTCCAGAAAGTCCTGCTCCGTCTCTGCCCGGCTCAGCTCCTCCAGCACGCTCTCCAGATAGTCCAGGTCCCGGCGGGCAAGGGCCATCTGCTCCGCCAGATACTTCTCCGCCGTCTTGGCCTTGGTGTAGCGCTTGTAGTATTTGGCAGCGTTCTGCTGGGGCGTCAGCAGCGGGTCCAGGGGGATGGCGACGGGGCGGCACTCCGGGTCGTAGAAGTTCTCCGTCTCCAATCTGGCCGACCCCCGCTCCATGCGGTAGAGGTTGGCGGTGATCAGGTCGCCGTAGATCCGCAGCTGGTCCCGATCCTGGGTGGCGGCGTAGTCCTTCTCCTGCATGGCCAGCTTCCGCCGGATGCGGTCCCGGGCCGTGGTGGCGGTCCGCAGCAGGTCCGCCCCCCGCTGGCGCACCCGCTCCTGCTGCTCCCGCAGGGCGTAGAAGTCATCCATCAGGGCGGAGAAGGTGTCATACCGGACGGTCTCCATGGCAGGGCCGTACTGGGCGATGGAGCAGTAGGTGAAATCTGCCATCTTTCCATCCTTTTTCAGGCAGATCGGTGTAAAGTGGTTTTCCTGTATATCCATGATGAGCCTAGACAATTCCTGCCAGAGGCGGTCTTCCCCCGCCGCCCCCAGGCCGAAGAGATGGGCATCCGTCTCCCCGGCGGAGCGGAAGGCCAGCTCCCGGGCGATCAGGGGGGAGATGCCGAAGTAGTGATCCAGCAGGAAGGCGTCCACGCTCCGCTCCGGGTTTGCGGCGGAGAGCTTCTCCCGGAAGCCGTCCTCCGTCTCCTCTGTCACCGGCAGGCGGCCCACGGAGGCCGGAGGCTCGTAATACAGCCCCGGCAGCACCTGCCGGGCAGCGGACATGTCCGCGTCCACCCGGCGGAGGCAGTCGATGATCCGGCCCTCTCCGTCCAGCAGGATCAGGTTGGACCGGCGGCCCATAGCCTCCAGCACCAGGGCCCGCCGCCCCGGCTGGCCGAAGTCGTCGGTAACGTCCAGCTCCAGCCGCACCAGCCGCTCCAGGGACGGCTGGGTGACCGCAGCCACCCGTCCCCCTACCAAATGCTTGCGCAGCAGCATACAGAACATGGGGGGCTCCGCCGGGTTGTCCCTTGTCAGGGCGGTCAGCTGGATGCGGGGGGCGTTGGCCCCGGCGTTCAGCAGCAGCCGCTTATTCCCCCGCAGCAGCAGGATCACCTGGTCCCGGGCGGGCTGCTGGACCTTATCGATCCGCAGGCCCAGCAGCTCCGGCCGCAGCTCCTCTGCCACCGCCTGCATACAGATTCCATCCAATGGCATGGTCTTACTCCTCCATCATCGCGCAGAAAAGCGCATTGATCCGGTCCCGCCGGCCCTTCAGATACAGCCAGCCCAGCAGGGCCTCCAGTGCTGTGGCCTCACCGTACTGGGCCCGGGTGGCATGGCCGGGCACCGACTTCACGTGGGCGTTCCGCCCCCGGCGGAACACAGCGGCCTCCTCCTCCGTCAAAAGGGGCAGGATCCGCTCCGCCTTCTCCGCCTGGCTCTCCGCCCGCACCAGAGAGATGGTGGCCTGGTGCAGCCCCCTTCCCGTGGCCTTGCCGTGGGCGCAGAGCCAGGTGCGCACCAGCACCTCGAACACGGCGTCCCCCATGTGGGCCAGGCCGATGGAACTGATGGAGCGCAGCTGGTCGTCGGTGAGATTCGGTTCAAAATAGTTTTCCATAAAGGACTCCTTGGGGAACAGAAATTTTCATACCGAAATATTTTACCACACTTCCCCCGCTTTGTCACCTGCGGAGCGGGTAAGAGGCCGTGCAGTGTGCAGGCTGGCATGGTATTGATTGTCTCACAGGCTTATGCTATGCTTTTCCCGAGAGGACTCAAGCGGCAAATCTTGATTGATGGAGGTGGCTGTCATGCTTGATATCATCCCCAGTACGGAGCAGATGACCTCTTTGCTTGGAGCGTCTCTGTATGAGATCTGGGAGCAACTATGTACGCTCATTGAC